>DATLGF010000076.1:0-4560 GCA_035540575.1 Noviherbaspirillum sp. | reverse complement strand
GCGCCGTCATTCCCACTCGATCGTCGCCGGCGGCTTGCCGGAAATGTCATAGACGACCCGGTTCAGCCCGCGCACCTCGTTGATGATGCGATTCGACACCCGGCCCAGCAGATCGTGCGGCAGGTGTGCCCAGTGCGCGGTCATGAAGTCCTGCGTCTGCACCGCGCGCAGCGCGACCACGTACTCGTAGGTGCGCCCGTCGCCCATCACGCCGACGGACTTGACCGGCAGGAACACCGCGAACGCCTGGCTGGTCTTGTCGTACCAGGACTTGCCTTCCTCGTCCTTCGCCGCGCGCAGCTCCTCGATGAAGATCGCGTCGGCGCGGCGCAGCAGATCCGCATACTCCTTCTTCACTTCGCCGAGGATGCGCACGCCCAGGCCCGGGCCGGGGAACGGATGGCGGTACACCATGTCGTGCGGCAGCCCGAGCGCGACGCCCAGCTCGCGCACCTCGTCCTTGAACAGCTCGCGCAGCGGCTCCAGCAGCTTCAGGTTGAGCGTCTCCGGCAAGCCGCCGACGTTGTGATGGCTCTTGATCGTGTGCGCGGTCTTCTTGCCCTTGCCGGCGCTTTCGATCACGTCCGGATAAATCGTGCCCTGGGCCAGCCATTTCGCATTCTTCAGCTTGCCCGCCTCGTCCTGGAACACCTCGACGAACTCGCGGCCGATGATCTTGCGCTTGGCTTCCGGGTCGGTCACGCCGGCCAGCTTGCCCATGAACTGCTCGGTCGCGTCGACGTGAATCACCTTCACGCCGAGGTTCTTCGCGAACATGTTCATCACCATCGTGCCCTCGTCCAGGCGCAGCAGGCCGTGGTCGACGAACACGCAGGTCAGCTGGTCGCCGATCGCGCGGTGGATCAGCGCGGCCGCCACACTGCTGTCGACGCCGCCGGACAGGCCGAGGATCACTTCATCGCTGCCGACCTGCTTGCGGATCGCCTCGACCGCCTCACTGATGTAGTCCGGCATGTTCCAGTCCGACTTGCAGCCGCAAATCTCGTGCACGAAACGCCCGAGCATGGCCTTGCCCTGAACCGTGTGTGTGACCTCCGGGTGGAACTGCACCGCATACAGGCGGCGTTCCTCGTCGGCCATGCCGGCGATCGGGCAGTTGTCGGTCGACGCCATCAGCTTGAAGCCCGGCGGCATCTCGATGATCTTGTCGCCATGACTCATCCAGACCTTCAGCATGCCGTGGCCTTCGTCTGTGACGAAATCGGCGATGCCGTTCAAGAGCGCGGTATGGCCGCGTGCGCGCACTTCCGCGTAGCCGAACTCGCGCACCTTGCCGTTCTCGACCTTGCCGCCGAGCTGCTCGGCCATCGTCTGCATGCCGTAGCAGATGCCCAGCACCGGCACGCCGAGCTCGAATACCGCCTGCGGCGCACGCGGCGTATCCCCTTCCGTCACCGAGTTCGGTCCGCCGGAGAGGATGATGCCTGCGGCGCCGTAGCTGCGGACGAACTCGTCACTGACGTCATACGGGAAGACCTCGGAAAACACGCCGGCCTCGCGCACGCGGCGCGCGATCAGCTGGGTAACCTGGGAGCCGAAATCGAGGATCAGGATCTTGGAATGCATGAAAGTATGTGTGGAGGATTACGATAAATCGGATACGGCGCTGACCACGCAATTGCGGCCCTTGTCCTTCGCCTTGTACAAAGCCACGTCGGCGCGGCTGATCAGTTCATCCATGCTTGCCGAAGCAAACGTCTCGGTCGATGCAACGCCGGCGCTGATGGTCAGCGCGAGCGTCGTTCCCGCGACCGTCTCCGGCCGCCCTGCGACAGCGGCACGCATGCGCTCCGCGATCGCCAGCGCGGTCGGCAGCGACGCGCCCGGCAGCACGACCAGGAACTCCTCGCCGCCATAGCGTCCGAGCGCTTCCTGCGGCCTGATGCAGGAGCGCAGCCGGCTCGCCACCTTCACCAGCACCGCGTCGCCGGCCGGATGGCCGAAACGGTCGTTGATCTGCTTGAAGTGATCGAGATCGGCGACGATCAGCGACAGCGGCAGACCCGCCTTCTCGCAGCGCACCGCCTCGATGCTCAGGATGCGCATGATCGCGCCGCGGTTCCAGGTCCCGATCAACGGGTCCACCAGCGATTTGCGCCGCAGGTGCTTGTTCTGCTTCTGCAGATCGCGCTGCGTCGCGCTGACCGACCGCAGATGCAGCTCGCGTTCAACCAGCGCGGCAAGATCGCCCAACAGACGTCGCTGTTCGAAACCGAAATCCGGACGCGGCGCATAGTCGACCAGGCTGATGCTGCCGGCCGGCTCCCGGTGCTGCCCACGCAGCGGATAGGCGGCATAGAAGCGTATGTGCGGCGCGCCCGTCACCGCCCGGTGTTCCCGCAACGACAGGTGCAGACGGGTATCGCGCACGACCACCGGTTCATCGCACAGCGACACCTCACGGAAGAATGCCCTCTCGGCATCCCCCTCGTCCGGTTCGCCGCCTTGCAATCCGTCGAAACTGACATGGCAGCCGGCCACCTTGAACAGGCTGCGACCCAGGCGCGAGATGCGCGCGATGTGAGGGTCGGCATCGTCCCATTGCACCGCGAACCGCCCGGGATCCGGCCCAGCAGTGCCGGCTTCGCCTTCCGCTTGTTCGATCGGTGCCATGAGCCGCGTGCGCAGAATTTACTCGGCGCGATAGTTCGGCGCTTCCTTCGTGATCTGCACGTCGTGGACGTGCGATTCGCGCATGCCGGCAGCGGTGATTTCGACGAACTCGGCCTTCTCGCGGAACTCGTCGATCGTTGAGCAGCCGCAGTAGCCCATCGACGAACGCACGCCGCCGACCAGCTGGTACAGGATCGCCAGCACGCTGCCCTTGTACGGCACGCGTCCCTCGATCCCCTCGGGCACGAACTTGTCGGCATTGTTTGCCGCGTCCTGGAAATAGCGGTCGGCCGAGCCTTCGGACATCGCGCCCAGGCTGCCCATGCCGCGGTACGACTTGTAGCTGCGACCCTGGTACAGGATCACTTCGCCCGGCGCTTCCTCGGTGCCGGCGAACATGCTGCCCATCATTACGCTCGAGGCGCCGGCGGCCAGGGCCTTGGCGATGTCGCCGGAGAAGCGGATGCCGCCGTCGGCGATGCAGGGCACGCCGGTGCCCTTCAGGGCCTCGGCGACATTGGAGATGGCGGTGATCTGCGGTACGCCCACGCCGGCCACGATGCGGGTCGTGCAGATCGAGCCGGGGCCGATGCCGACCTTCACGCCGTCGGCGCCATGCTCGAGCAGCGCGTGCGCGGCCGCCGCGGTGGCGATGTTGCCGCCGATGACGTCCACTTCCGGGTAATTCTTCTTGACCCAGCGCACGCGGTCGAGCACGCCCTTCGAATGGCCGTGCGCGGTATCGACCACGATCACGTCCACACCCGCCTTCACCAGCAGGTCGATGCGCTCGTCATTGTCGGCACCCACACCGACCGCCGCACCGACGCGCAGCTTGCCCTGGTCGTCCTTGCTGGCGTTCGGATGCTCGGTCGCCTTCTGGATATCCTTCACCGTGATCAGGCCGCGCAACTCGAACGCGTCGTTGACCACCAGCACCCGCTCCAACCTGTGCTTGTTCATCAGACGCTTCGCCTCGGCCAGCTCGGCGCTCTCGTCCACATACACCAGCTTCTCGCGCGGCGTCATCTTGTCGCGCACCTGTGCGTCCAGCTCCTCCTCGAAGCGCAGGTCGCGGTTCGTGATGATGCCGACCACCTTGCGCCCTTCGACCACCGGAAACCCGCTGATGCCATGCTGCTGCGACAGCGCGATGACTTCGCGGATGCGCATCGTCGGCGGAATCGTGATCGGATCGCGCACCACACCGGACTCGAAACGCTTGACCTTCGCCACTTCGCGCGCCTGGTCCGCCGGCTTCAGGTTCTTGTGGACGATGCCGATGCCTCCCTCCTGCGCCATCGCGATCGCGAGCCTGGCTTCGGTCACGGTATCCATCGCCGCCGACAGCAGCGGGATGTTCAATGTGATGTTGCGCGTCAGGCGCGTTGTCAGGGAGGTGTCTTTGGGGAGAATCTGGGAAAAGGCCGGAACGAGCAGCACATCATCGAACGTGAGTGCTTTCTGGAGTAGACGCATAGTGTTTCCTATAGGCGCAAAGCGCAATTATACAGAAGGCGCCTAAAAACGTCGCTTTTTCAGCAGCTTATGGGCAGCGGCTTGATTGACATCATCATCAAAGCATGGCGAAATCGACACTCGTTCTTCACTCGGAAATGCAGATGAAAAAGTGTGACTGCCGGGCTTATGTGATCGCGGGACTGATGCTGGCAACATTCGCCACGGCGGTACAGGCGCAGTATGTCTGGGTCGATGAAAGAGGCCGCAAGCAGTTCTCGGACATGCCGCCGCCCGCATCGGTGCCGGCGCACCGCATCCTGAAGCAGCCGGGAGTGCCGGCGGAGCGCCCGATGGCCGGCGACGCGGCGGGCGGCGAGCCCGAGACGCGCGCGCCGACGCCCCCCGCGCAGCAGGCCGAGGCCCCGCCCACGCTGGCCGAGCGCGATGCCGAGTTCCGTAGACGGC
>DATLGF010000075.1:0-2903 GCA_035540575.1 Noviherbaspirillum sp. | reverse complement strand
TCGCCGACGCGCTGCCTGACCTGCTCGGCCTGCTCCGGACGCGCCCGGCGCGCCAGCGCTTCGATACGCGCGAGCAGTTCGCCGAACTCGAACGGCTTGGCGAGGTAGTCGTCACCGCCGGCCCGCAGGCCCTTGATGCGCTCCTCCACCTTGCCCAACGCGCTGAGGATCAGGGCGGGCGTGCCATTGCCGGCGTTGCGCAGGGTCTGCACGATCGAAAGCCCGTCGAGCTTGGGCAGCATGCGATCGAGGATCAGAACGTCGTACGTTTCCTCCGTCGCCAGGAACAGGCCGTCGCGGCCGTCGCGCGCATGGTCGACATGGTGGCCGTGCCGGCGCAGGCCGTCCGCAATGAATTGCGCATGGCTGGCATCGTCTTCCACGACGAGAACTCGCATCGGTACTCCCTGCCTCGTTGATTGCATTGCATCGTTTGCGCCCGCAGAACGCACGCGGCCCGCCCGCGCTGGGAAAGAGCGCAAGCGGGCCGGCAAACGGAGCGAACAGTTTAGCCGTTTTCGCTTGTGCGATCCGGCATCGCCCGTCTCAAATTTTTGCAATGACGGCCGCTGCGGCGTTCACGACGCAACCGGGGACCGCTCGGCGAGCAGACGCGCCAGCGCCGGTACATCCACCGGCTTGACCAAGTGCCGGTCGAAGCCGGCGGCGAGCGCCGCCTCCCTGTCCTGCGGCTGCCCGTATCCGCTCACGGCGATCAGCAGCCCATCGGCCATGCCGGGCAGCGTGCGCAGCCGGCGCGCCAGCGCATGACCGTCCATTCCCGGCAGCCCGATGTCGAGCAGGCAGACCTGCGGGACCAGCACGCGCGCGCGCTCGATCGCATCGAACGGATCGTAGGACACATGCACGTCGTATCCTGCCGCCAGCAGGAAGGCGGCCAGGGAGTCGGCGGCATCGTGATTGTCGTCCACGACCAGGACGCGGGCCTGGCCGCCGGCCGCCCTCCACGCCTGCTGCTCCGGCTGCGCGGCGGGCGCGGCCACCGATACGGAGCGCGGCAGGCGCACGGAGAAGGCGCTGCCCTTGCCGTCGCCTTCACTGTAGGCGGCCACGCGTCCGCCGTGCAGCTCCACGATGCTCTTGACCAGTGCCAGTCCGAGTCCAAGCCCGCCCTGGGACCGGTCCGAGGTGCGCTCGGCCTGGGTAAACAGCTCGAACACATGTGACTGCAGCTCCGGGTCCATGCCGATCCCGTTGTCGATGACGCTGAGCTCCACCTCCTCGTCCAGCAGCGCAACGTTCAGCCGGATGTCCCCACCCGTCGGCGTGTACTTGGCGGCGTTGTTGAGCAGGTTTGCCAGTACCTGCACGAGGCGCTTGTCGTCGCCATGCACGAGGGCCGGCGTGTCCGGCAAGGCAACGTGCAGCCTATGCCCGCGCATGTCGAGCAGCGGACGCACCTGATCGACGGCGTCGCTGGCGATGCGGCGCAGATCCTGCTGCTTGCGATCGAGGATGATCAGCCCGCGCGTGACGCGCGACACATCGAGCAGGTCGTTGACCAGGCTTGTCATGTGGTCGACCTGGCGCGCGATCAGTTCGCTGGTCTGGCGGGTGCGCTCCTCGTCCAGCCGGCCGAGCCTGAGCAACTGGGCCGCCGCACTGATGGGCGCGAGCGGATTGCGCAGCTCATGGGCGAGCATCGCGAGGAACTCGTCCTTGCGCCGGTCGGCCTGGCGCAATCTTTCCTCGGCCCCGCGCCTGACCTCCATCTCCTGGGCCAGCGCACGGTTCGCCTCCTCGAGCGCACGGGTGCGCAGGCCGACTTCATGCAACATGTCATTGAAGGCGTCCACGAGCACACCGATTTCGTCGTTGGAACTGCGGGTGACGCGGCGTGAAAAATCGCGGGTGGCGATCACGCGCTTGGCCGCCGCGGTAATCGCATAGATCGGGTGGGTGAAGCTGCGCTGCAGCCGGCTGGCCAGCAACCATGCGATCGCCATCCCGCCCGCGAGGGCGGCCGCCAGCACCGCGGCATAGACGGCCACGCGCTCGGCGAGGCCGAACTGCGCATGCAGGTAGATCGTCCCCAGCCGCTCGCCCTGCTCGACGATAGGCTGGAACAGCGCAATCTCGGACGCCTGCACCGCGTGACCGGGCGCGCCGGCCTGCGGTGGAATGACGCCCCCTTGATGACGCGGATTGACATAGGCGGCGTACAGCCGGCCGTTTTCGTCGTAGATTGCGGCGGCCATGATGCGCGGCCGCACATGGAGCATTGCCAGGTTCTCGGCCGCCGCATCGCGGTCGTCGAAGCGCAGGGCCGCCGCCGACACGAGACCGAGCAGTTCGGCCTGCCCGGTCAGTTCGGTGACACGCGCCCGCTCGTAGATATAGGTCTCCACCAGCAGCACCGATCCGGCCGTCAATGCGAGCGTGATGGCGGTGGTCAGAAGGATTACCGCGATCAGGCGCCGACGGACGGACGTGGCAATGGAACGGATCATGGCTCCCTCCTGTGGACCTCGTGGGCAACGGCGATCAGGCGCGAACTCAGGCGCAGGTTATGACGCTGCGCGGCCGGCAGCGAGATGTCGAAGCGCACGCGGCCGTCGAGCAGCTTGAAGTTGATCACGCTGCCATGGGCAAACGCCTGTTCGTTTTCGGTCACGGTCAGCACGCTTTCCTGCTGGGCCTGCCGCAGCAGGGGCTCCGGGCTCTGGCCGTAGCCGCCGCCGATGAACAGCGCATGGAGCCCCGTCGGAGCCTCCGTCGGACGCAGGCGATGCACCGTCACCGGCCGGTCCTGGCTGCCGCGCAGCCTGACCAGGCGCATGAGTTCGTGCGCGACTTCGTCGGCCCCGATCACGCCGATCTTCAGCGGTCCGTCCGCCGCCCTTCCTGCCGGCCACTCGACATAGGCCATGAACTTGTAGAGG
>DATLGF010000074.1:0-4920 GCA_035540575.1 Noviherbaspirillum sp. | reverse complement strand
GTCCGGGCCAGCGCAGCTTCGCCAAGCCGGGCGCGCCGCGCAAGGAAGGCGGCGGCCTCGGCGATCAGCGTTCGCCGTAGCCGCGGCGTGCGCCGTTGTCGGCGAAGCGCGACTTGCCGTAGCCGCCGCCTTCCTTGCGCGGCGCGCCCGGCTTGGCGAAGCTGCGCTGGCCCGGACGGTCGCCCTGGCCCTGGCGGCGGCCCTCGCCCGGCTTCCAGCCGCCCGGCTTGCGGGTGCTGCGCGGCGCTGCGCTCTTCTTCGGCTCCAGCCCCTCGATCACGTCGACCGGAATCAGCTGCTTGGTGAAGCGCTCGATGCGCTTGATGTTGACGGTTTCGCTGTGGTTGACCAGCGAGATCGCCAGTCCGTTGCGGCCGGCACGGCCGGTGCGGCCGATACGGTGCACGTAGTCTTCCGCGAACTTCGGCAGGTCGTAGTTCACCACGTGGGTGATGCCCGGCACGTCGATGCCGCGCGCGGCCACGTCGGTGGCCACCAGCACGCGCACCTGGCCGCGACGCAGCGCGTCGAGGGTGCGGTTGCGTGCGCCCTGGTGCATGTCGCCATGCAGGGCGGCGGCAGCAAAGCCGTTGATGTTCAGGCGGTCGGCGATCGTGTCCGCATCGCGCTTTGTCGCCGTGAACACGACGGCCTGGTCTAGCGATGTATCGCGCAGCAGATGGTCGAGCACGCGGTTCTTGTGCGAGAGATCATCGACAAAGTGAACGCGCTGCTGGATGTTCTCGTGCTTCGAAGCCGAGCCGGCGATCTGGATCACCAGCGGCGTCTTCGTGATGCGGCGCGCCATGTTGCCCACCACGCCGTCGAGCGTGGCGGAGAACAGCATGGTCTGGCGCGACTCGGGCGTCGCCGCGACGATCTTCTCGATGTCGTCGATGAAGCCCATGTCGAGCATGCGGTCGGCCTCGTCGAGGACCAGCATCTGCAGCTGCGAGAAATCGATCTTGCCCGACTCCATGTGGTCGATCAGGCGGCCGGGGGTTGCAACCAGGATTTCCGGATTGCGCGAGAGCAGTTGCATCTGCTTCGGATACGGCATGCCGCCCAGGATCGAGACAGCGCGCACGCGGCGCAGATTGCTGCCGTACTTGGTGGTTGCGGTGGTGACCTGCAGCGCCAGCTCGCGGGTCGGCGTCAGCACCAGCATCTTCGGCTGGGCCGGCGTGAAGCGCGGACGTTCGCCGCGCGAACGCGCCGACTGGCGTTCCTGGTTCGGAGTCTTCGTGCCCGGCACGAAGTTCTGCTCTTCGAGCGCAAAGCGGTGCAGCGCCGGCAGCATGAACGCTGCGGTCTTGCCGGAACCGGTTTGCGAGGAGACCAGCAGGTCCCGGCCTTCCATCGCGGCGGGAACGGCCTGTTCCTGTACCGGGGTGGGTTTCGTGTAGCCGGCTTCGGTCAGTGCCTTGAGGATGGACGCGTGCAGGCCTAGTGCTTCAAATGACATGTATTTCTTTCTTGATTCGACGCCGCGACTGTCCGTGACAGGTGCGGACGGATAAAAGGGCAAAGCCAACCAGCGAAACAGCTGAGACGGGAATCTGAGAGATTTCGGCACAAAAGCTTTGCGCCGGGACGGTGTCAGTAAGAGAGCGACACCAGGAGGCGGGATGGCTTTTTGAGAACTGCTAAACGGTTTGCGATGCTGCGATCGACCACGGTTTGCGTGGCACAGCGGCGCATTATACAGAGATGTGCGCCTGCGTGCGGGATTTCTCTATGCTGGAGCGTTTGGTGTGCGGAGGTGTTTTCGTTTGAACCACGGCGGACACGGCGAACACGGCGAAAAACCCAACTCACTGTCATCCCGAGCGCAGCGAGGGATCTCATCCGATCGCAGAATCGAGATTCCTCGCTGGGCTCGGAATGACAAGTCCTCGCCGTGTCCGCCGTGCCCGCCGTTGTTCAAATCTTCACTGAAAGATCCGGCAGTCTCACTCCGTTGGCGCGCACATCACATGCGAGAAGCCGCCATCGACATAGGTGATCTCGCTGGTGATGCCGCCGGCGAGGTCGGACAGCAGGAAGGCGGCGGTGTTGCCGACATCCTCGATGGTGACGTTGCGGCGCAGCGGCGCATGCGAGGCGACGATGCCGAGCAGTTTGGAAAAATCCTTGATGCCGGATGCGGCCAGCGTCTTGATCGGGCCGGCGGAGATGCCGTTTACGCGCACGCCCTTCGGACCGAGTGACTCGGCCAGGTAGCGCACGCTGGCCTCCAGCGATGCCTTTGCCAGGCCCATCGTGTTGTAGTTCGGGGTGGCGCGCACCGAACCGAGGTAGGTCAGCGTCAGCAGGGCCGAGCCGGGGCGCAGCATGGGCAGCGCGGCCTTGGCCATTGCGGGGAAGCTGTAGGAGGAGATGTCGTGCGCGATGCGGAAGGCCTCGCGCGACAGACCGTCGAGGAAGTCGCCTGCAATTGCCTCGCGCGGCGCGAAACCGATCGAGTGCACCAGGCCGTCGAGGTGATCCCAGGATTTGCCGAGGTCGGCGAACAACGCGTTGATCTGCTCGTCGCTGGAGACATCGCAGTCGAACACCAGGCTGCTGTCGAACTCTTTCGCAAACTCGGTGATGCGGTCCTTGAAGCGCTCGCCGACATAGGTGAAGGCCAGTTCCGCGCCCTCGCGCTTGCAGGCCTGGGCGATGCCGTAGGCGATGGAACGGTTGGACAGCAGTCCGGTGATCAGGATCTTCTTGCCTTGCAGGAAAGCCATGGTGACTCCAATATGTGTTCATGATCCGGCGCAGGACGCCGACAACAACAAGAAGCGCTGAAAGCGGTCTCCCGTTTTCAGCGCTCCACAATCTGGCGCGATTGTAGGGGTGGATGGCAGGCCCGGCAACTGCGGCACTTCCCGAAGGTTCTGGCGGGAATCAAGTTCTTCCGCCAACTTCCATGATAAAAGGTTTAAATGTACTTAATGTCCTGCAACGTTCGTCGATCCGGGGAAAAATAATGCGTGCGCGGAAGCCCCCTTTGGGTACAATAGCCCGACTTTTCGGCACCCATGCCCAACAGCACTTTTCCATTCAGGTGCATGCGTAAATTTCTCGCCCCTCTGCTTCTGCTCGGTCTCCTCCAGCACGGCAGCAGCGCACTGGCCGCCCACGCGTTTTCTCTCTACGACACGCCAAAGTACCCGGCCGGTTTCAGCCACTTCGAGTACGTGAACCCGAACGCGCCGCGCGGGGGCGAGCTGTACCTGGCCAATCCGGACCGCCGCACCAGCTTCGACAAGTTCAATCCGTTCTCGATGAAGGGCGTCTCCGCCGCCGGCGTCGCGAACCTGATGTTCGAGACGCTCGCCACCCAGTCGGCGGACGAGGTCGCGACCATGTACGGCCTGCTCGCCGAGGACATGGAGCTGGCGCCGGACCGCATGTCGATGACCTTCCGGCTGCATCCGAACGCGCGTTTCAACAACGGCGATCCGGTCACCGCGGAAGACGTCAAGCATTCGTTCGACACGCTGATCAAGTTCGGCGCGCCGCAGTTCAAGCTGCTGTATTCGGATGTCGAGCGCTGCGTCGTGGTCGACGAACGGACCGTGCGATTCGATTTCAAGGAACTCAACCGCGAGCTGCCGCTGATCGTCGGCGGCACGCCGGTGTTCTCGAAGAAGTGGGGGGCGAACACGACGTTCGACCGCATCCAGCTCGAAGCGCCGATTGCGACCGGGCCCTATCTGATCGAGCGCTACGACACCGGCCGCTCGATCACCTTCCGCCGCAACCCCGATTACTGGGGCAACGACATCGCCGTGCGGCGCGGCATGTTCAACTTCGAACGCATCGTCTACCGCTTCTACAAGGACGACGTTGCACGCCTGGAGGCGTTCAAGGCCGGCGAATTCGACATGGTGGTCGAGAACAGCGCGAAGAACTGGGCGCGCGCCTATGTCGGCCGCCAGTTCGACAATGGCGAGATCGTCAAGCGCGAGCTGGAACACTCCAACGGCGCCGGCATGCAGGGTTTCATCATGAATACCCGCCGGCCGCAGTTCCAGGACGTGCGCGTGCGCCAGGCGCTCGCCTACGCGCTCGACTACGAGTGGATGAACCGGCAGCTGTTCTACAAGCAGTACACGCGCATCTATTCGTACTTCAACAACAGCGAGATGGCCGCGAAAGGCCTGCCGTCGGAAGCCGAGCTGAAACTGCTCGAACCGCTGCGCGAGCAGCTCGACCCGGTCGTGTTCGGTCCCGCGCCGGTGCCGCCGAATACCGATCCGCCCGGCTCGCTGCGTGCGAACCTGCTCAAGGCGCGCGAACTGTTTCGGGAGGCAGGCTGGGAATATCGCGACGGCGCGCTGCGCAACAAGGCGGGGCAGCCGTTTACCTTCGAAATCATGGACGACCAGGGCGCAATGTCGCGCGTCGTCAGCGTCTATGTGCGCAACCTGCGCATTCTCGGCGTCGACGTGCGCCAGCGCACCGCCGACTTCACGCTGGTGCAGAAGCGCATGCAGGACTTCGATTTCGACATGACCAGCGTGCGCTTCCCGGACACCACCAGTCCCGGCAATGAAATGTTCGATATGTTCGGCTCCCAGGCAGCAGACGAGACTGGCTCGAGCAACTACTGGGGGCTCAAGGATCCTGCCGTGGACAAGCTGGTTTCCACGCTGGTCAACGCCGAGACCCGCGCCGACCTCGTCGCCGCCGCGCGTGCGCTGGACCGCGTACTGCTGCACAAGCACCTGGTCGTGACCCACTGGTATTCGTCGACCCACCGCGTCGCCTATCGCAACCGCTTCGGCATGCCGGATAAGCCGCCGCTGTATTACACGGCGGATCCGTATGTAATTTCGACCTGGTGGCAGGTGAAGCCGCGGTAACACGGCGCCTGGCACATCGGAGCGGTTTCAGGCGGCGATGTGTGCGGGCCGGGATCGGGTG
>DATLGF010000073.1:0-5022 GCA_035540575.1 Noviherbaspirillum sp. | reverse complement strand
ATCACAACGCTGGGCAAGGTAATCGGCGGCGGCCTGCCGGTGGCCGCGTTCGGGGCCAGCCGGGAAATCATGAAGCACCTTGCGCCGCTCGGCCCGGTCTATCAGGCGGGCACGCTATCGGGCAATCCGGTCGCGGTCGCGGCGGGAATGGCGACCCTGAAGCTGATCCAGGAGGCGGGTTTCTACGAGCGTCTTTCGGCGCAGACCGGCAAGCTCGCCGCGGGGCTCAGCGCCGCCGCGAAGGATGCGGGTGTGAGCTTCTGCGCGGATGCGGTGGGCGGCATGTTCGGCCTGTACTTCGCGGACAAGGTGCCGGGCTCGTACGCCCAGATGATGGCTTGCGACAAGGAGCGCTTCAACCGCTTCTTCCACGCGATGCTGGAACGGGGCGTCTACCTGGCGCCGTCGGCATTCGAGGCGTGCTTCGTGTCGGCTGCACATGATGATGCGGTGATCGCGGCGACGATCGATGCGGCGAGCGAGGCGTTCCAGTCGATAGCTTAAGACAGGCGATGGATCCAATGCCGCCGTTCCGAGCGAAGCGGGGGAACCTCATCTGCTTGCTGTACGCCGTCGCTTGGCAAACGGATGAGATCCCTCACTACATTCGGGACGACAGTAAACAGGCGATGGCCGGCTGACGAAACAGCGCCATAACGGCGCCGGTTTCAGTTCAACCAGCCGCGCTTGCGGAAATACCAGAACGGCGTGACGGCAGAGATCACCATCAGCGCAATCGAGAACGGATAGCCGAAGCTCCAGTCGAGTTCCGGCAGCACGCGGAAGTTCATGCCGTAGACGCTCGCGATCAGCGTGGGCGGCAGGAAGGCGACGGCGGAGACCGAAAAGATCTTGATGATCTTGTTCTGGTTGATGTTGATGAAGCCGACTGTCGCTTCCATCAGGAAGTTGATCTTGTCGAACAGGAAGGCCGTGTGACCGTCCAGGGATTCGATGTCGCGCATGATCTGGCGCGCTTCCTCGAACTGGTCGGCGTTGAGGACGCGGCCGCGCATCAGATAACTGATCGCGCGCCGCGTATCCATCATGTCGCGCCGGATGCGCCCGTTCAGGTCTTCCTGGACCGCGATGGCATTGAGCGCCTTGGCCGCCTCGGCGTCGGTAGCGTACAGATCCAGCAGCACATCCTTGTAGTCGACGATGGAGCCGGGACGCGAACGCGCTCGCAGGCGGACCAGGCGGAAGATCGGCAGGTCGCTCGCGTGAACCGAGAACAGGATGTTCCTCGAGAGGATGAACGCCACCGTGACCGTCTGGGAGGGGCCGTCCCATTCCTCCAGCAGGAAGTCGCTGCGCAGGTGGAGGTCGCCATTGCCGGCTTCGTAATAGCGCGCCGACGCCTCGATGTCCTTGACTTCGTCCTCGCCGGGCAGCGCCACGTCGTAGATGCTCCGGACCCAGGCCCGCTCCTCGTCGGATGGATCGGTCAGATCCACCCATACCGGCTGCACCTTGATCAGGTCCTCGCGGGAATCGATGTTGACTTGATTGAGGCGTCCGTTTTCGAGGACGAATACGTTGATCATGCGCTTTCCCGGTCAGGCACGACGCGAGCGCGGCGCACCGCCCCGGCCTCTGGCGCCGGAGCCGGACGCAAGTTTACTGATACCGCAGTGCACTAGCAAGGCGGGAAGGCCCCGATCCCGCCGCACCGGCGCTATGCGCGCACCGCGTTGCACGATCATGGCAACTCGGCCGCCTGCATGCGCCTGAGGATCAGGTCGGTGCGGCGCGCGAGGTAGGCCGAGTTGCGATTCCTGTCATAGAAGCGCGGCTGCGGCAGCATGACCGCGAGTCGGGCGGCCTGATAGCGAGACAAGCGTGCGGCTGACACGCCGTAGTAGTGACGCGCAGCGGCCTCCGCTCCGAATACCCCGACACCCCATTCGGCGACGTTCAGGTAGATCTCGAAGATGCGTTCCTTGCTCATCGTGTATTCGAGCATGTAGGTGATCACCACTTCCTGGGCCTTGCGCACGTAGCTGCGCTCGCCGGAAAGGAACAGGTTTTTCGCGAGTTGCTGGGTGATCGTGGATCCGCCGGCCACGACGCGGCCCTTGCGCTGATTCTTTTCAAACGCCTTCTGCAGCGCAGTCCAGTCGATGCCGTCGTGGCTGGAAAAATTGGCGTCCTCCGCGGCGATGATCGCGCGCTTCAAATGGATGGAGATGCTGTCGTACGGCACCCACTGGTGCTTGAGCGTCGCCTTCGGGTCCTTCTCGCGCAGCATTGCGAGCTGGCGCTTCATGAAGCTGGTCGACTGCGGATTGAAATGCTTCCACCAAAGGATCTGCGCGAGGAAATACAGCTGCAGCAGGAGCACGAGCGCGATCGGCAGCAACGCCGCCCACAGCAGCAGCCTGCGCAGCTGTTTCATTCAGAGCGCCGCGCGCAGCGCATGGTAGACGGGCGCCGTATCCGGGCGCACGCCGCGCCAGACGAAGAAGGCTTCGGCAGCCTGTTCGACCAGCATGCCAAGACCGTCGCGCACACGCACGCCGCTGCGCGCGGCAAACTGCAGGAAGATGGTCGGCTCCTTCGCATACATCATGTCGTAGGCGTATCCGCCAGTGGCGAACACCGCAGGGGGAACCGGTGGCAGTTCGGCAGCAAGGCTGGCCGCCGTGCCGTTGATCACGACATCGAAAGGCGTGTCGAGCGCCGCGAAGCTGCTCGCTGCAACTTGGGCGTACTGAGCAAATGTCTCGGCCAGCTCCTCGGCGCGGGCCACCGTGCGGTTGGCGATCACGACCCGGGCCGGCTTCTGTTCGAGCAGCGGAAGCAGCACACCCCGCACAGCCCCGCCGGCACCGAGCAGCAGAATCTGCCGGCCCGCCAGCTCGACCCCGGCGTTGCGAACGATATCCGTCACCAGGCCGATGCCGTCGGTATTGTCGCCGTGGATCTGCCCGCCGTCGAAGCTCAAGGTATTGACCGCCCCCGCCGTGCGCGCGCGCGGCGTGAGCGTATCGCACAGTGCCAGTGCCTCGAGCTTGAACGGCACCGTGACATTTGCGCCCTTGTAGCCTTCCCGGGCCAACCGCGCGACGGTGTCGGCGAACCCGTCCAGCGGCGCCAACACACGCTCGTAGCTCAGCGCCTGGCCGGTCTGGGCGGCAAAGGCGGCATGGATTTCCGGGGACTTGCTGTGCGCGACGGGATTGCCGATCACGCCATATCGGTCGACGTTCAACCCGGTCCTCCGCGCATTTCCGTCTCCAGCTCGCCGTCGCGGGTGAACTTGAAGCGGGTGGTCATGACCCAGACATCATCCTTGCCGCTGGTGCGCATGTTGTTCGGGAACGCGCCGAATGGTGCTGACTGGCGCACGATGCGGCGCGCCGCTTCGTCGAGCACGGTGTTGCCGGACGACCGGTCGATCGTGATCCCCTGGTTCGGGTCCTTGTCGTAGATGCGGCCGTCCTGGAAGATCGAAATCGATACCGTCAGCTCGCCGTACAGCTTCCTGCCATTGTGCTGCGGGAAGTTGAGCGTGCCGAATTTTTCGATGCGTTCGCTGACGCTCTTGAAATACATCGCATACCCGACCTGGCGGGTGCTGGGCGAAATGAAGGTCTTTTTCGGACGCTTGTTCTCATCCTCGATGCGTCTGGCAATCTCGGCCGCCTGCCGCGTTAGCTCGCGCTGCGTTTCGTTGGCGTCCGTGCCCTGCTGCGGCCGCGCCTGGCGCTCCCTGACGGCATCGGCCGGCGCGCGCAGCGTATCGGGACTCTTCTTGCTCAGCTGCGCGAGCATGCGTTGCTGTTCTTCCAGCTGCTCGATGCGACGCTGCATGGCCGTCGCGCTGTCGCCGTCGGCATGGCGGCCGGAATCCGGCAGGGGCGACTTCGAGCGCCCGCTGTCGGCGTTGCCGCCGCCGTCGAGATTGGCTTGCGCCAGCGCGTCAGCCTTGAGCGGCGCGCGGTCATGCTTGGCATTGACGAGGATGACTTCGAGACCGGGATCGGCCGGCTTCAGATTGAATGCCTCGGGCGCCGTGAAGCGCACCGCGAGCAGCATGCCATGCACAGCCAGGGACACCCCGAACGCGGCACTCAACAGGCGGTTTTCTAGAAAAAGCTTCACGCGGACAGACTTCGGGTTGGACGCAGCGAATTTTACGTCAAAGAAAACCGCAAGCCGGCAAAGATGAGCCTTCTGTTACCGAATCTCGCGGTATTCCCGCCACGCGTGTCACTCGTCCAATGATTCGGCGTCCGCCTCGCTGTCAGCGGTTGGCGTTTCTTCAGTGCTGCCGGCCGCGGTCGCTTCCTGATCGCTTGTAATTTCGATCAGGCGCGCTTCGACGTTCAGATCGACTTCATCCCAGCGGATCAGCTCCAGCCGCACCTCGGTGCCGCGCGCGGTCGGCGGCATGCCGGTCAGCCGGATCACCAGCGGAATGTCGACCAGGCGCAGCATTTCGTCCTTGAGCACCACCGCGTTGACATGGCGCGCGTTCTCCTGCGCCAGCCAGCGCAGGCACCAGTAACGTTCCATGTTGGACTGGAATTCGGCATAGGCCGAATAGGCGGCGTCGAATGCCGAAACGATCGCGAACAGGTCGGCGTCCTTCGGCTTGAACGGCGCGACGAGCGGCGCGGTCACGCCGTGTTCGACGCAGGCAAGGATCTGCCACTGGTTGACCAGGTCGGTGTAGCGGCGCAGCGGCGAGGTGCTCCATGCATATTGATCGACGCCGAGGCCCTGATGCGGCGCCGCGTGGGTGAGCATGCGCACCTGCATGCGTCCCGGCCAGCCGCCGGACGCGCCTTGCGTGCGGTAGATGCCGGGCACGCCGTGGTCGTGCATCAGCTTGCCCCAGGTGCTGTTGGCGAAGATCATCAGCTCGGACACGATCTTGTCCAGCGGCGCGCCGCGCTTGCGCCGCAGGATGGTGACGACGTCGTCCTCGACGTAGAAGTTGAAGTCCACGCGATTGGTCTGCTCCGGCTTGAGTCCGAACGCTGCGCGTTTTTCCATGCGGCCGCGCTCGAGCAC
>DATLGF010000072.1:0-2540 GCA_035540575.1 Noviherbaspirillum sp. | reverse complement strand
GAAGTTGGCCGCGCGCTTCTCGCTCGTGCTCATCGTGCCGACCATGTGCTGGGCGGCGATCTGTATCGCCATGAAGCCGGTGCCGATCAGGGCCGCGGCGGGGTAGAGCAGGGTCAGGTCGCCGGCGGCGGCCGCGAGCAGGCAGCCGATCAGCACTGCCGCCGCGCCGGCGGCCAGCGGCCTGACCACGCCGACGCGGTCGACCAGGCGTCCCGCAGGCACGGCCAGCAGCATCGGGAACAGCGCGAACACGGCGATCAGCGTGCCGATCGTAAATGCGGACGCATGCAGTGACAGCGCGTACAGCGAAGTGGTGACCCGGGTGCCGGCCAGCGCCAGATGGCCGAGCAGGGAGACCAGGATCACAAGAGAAAGCGGGGCGGAGGGAAGCACGCGAAACGGGGTGGAAAACGGCGCCGACCATTGCATCGCACGATACGTTGAACTTCGGCACCGAAAACGATTCTATGCGAAAACTTTGCTGTTTCCCTCCGTTAAAATGGCGCGATGAACGCGATTGTCTCCTTGCCCGACCTGCCTGTCCTTGATGGCAACGAAACCCCGTTTGCAATCGAACATGACATCGATTTCGAACGGCGCTTCGGCGGCGTCGCACGCCTGTACGGGGATGCGGCACTGGCGCGCTTTGGCAATGCGCGGGTGTGCGTGGTCGGCGTAGGCGGGGTCGGCTCCTGGGTGGTAGAGGCGCTTGCACGCAGCGCGATTGGCAACATCACGATGATCGACCTGGACAACGTTGCAGAGTCCAACATCAACCGCCAGCTCCATGCGCTCAGCAGCACGCTCGGCAAGGCCAAGGTCAGCGCGCTGGCCGAGCGCATCGCGCAGATCAATCCGTATTGCCGCGTCACCGAGATCGAGGATTTCGTCGCGGAAGACAACCTCGAGCAGTTCATCGGCGCCGGCCGCTTCGATTTCGTCATCGACGCAATCGACAACGTGCGCGCAAAAACCGCACTGATCGTGTACTGCCGCGCCAAGGGCATTCGCCTGGTCACGATAGGCGGGGCTGGCGGGCAGATCGACCCGACCCGTATCGAAGTGCGCGACCTCGCGCGCACCGAACAGGAGCCGCTGCTGGCCAAGGTGCGCAAGCGCTTGCGCGCGCAGCATGGCTTCCCGCGCGGCGACAAGAGCAGGTTCAACATCGACGCGGTGTTCTCGACCGAGCCGCTGCGCATGCCGCAAGGCGCCTGCGCAACCGGCGACGCAGTCACCGGCCTGAACTGCGCCGGCTTCGGCTCTTCGATGGCGGTGACGGCCAGCTTCGGATTGGTCGCCGCCGCCCAGGTGTTGCGCAAGCTGGCTGACGAGGCCTGATCAGCCGGGATCGGGAAGGCGCACGTCTTCGTCGAGCATGCGGCTGGCGATCACTTCATAGCGCGACCCCTGCGGCTGGCTGTTCGAGCGCACCAGCGCGACGTGGCGCGCGCGCCAGACGAACGGCTCGAACACCAGGTCCATCGGCGCGTCGGCGTCGCGCGCGAGCGTGATGTGCGGACTGTATTCGCGCCCGTCCTCCTTCCATGCCACGCCGCGTTCGGCCAGTGCATCCATCATGAATTTGTGCAGCTCCGGCAGCGCAGGAGGCAGGCTGTGGCTGCCTGCCCACAGGATGCGGTTGCGGGTGAAGTAGCCGACCTTGTCCAGCCTCATCTCGATCTCGCCGCGCGGAAGGTGGGCCAGCACGTCCGTGAGGTCGGGCAGGCTGGCGAGCGGCTGCTGGCCAAGAAAGACCAGCGTCAGGTGCAGGTCCGCGTACGGCACCAGGCGCCCGCGCGCGCCGGCCTGCAGTGCGCTTAACGCATTGCGCGTGTCATCGTCTGGCCAGAGCGCCAAGAACAGGCGCTGCATCGGACCGGTGTGCTGGTTCATGGGCGATCTCCGGATGGTGATGGCGCGGCCTTGCATGCGCCGCTGCCGCGGTCGGTGTAGCGGTCCGGTTCGACCGCCAGGAATTCCCAATCGTACCCGCCATCGCGCAGCGTGAGCTTGAGCACGCCGTGTACGTCGCTGTTGCGCGCCTCGCTGTTGGGCTTGGTGCCGCGAAACGGATCCAGGGGCGCCCCTCCGGTGCCTACCACGAACTGTCGGATCCCATGCGCTTCGTTGCGCCGGCCGTCGGCGTCCTGCGGGGCGAAGCGCTCATAGAGATGTTCGTGCGCCGACAGGACGACGTCCGCTCCCGCTGCCTGCAGCAATGTCCAGGCCCTCGTCATCTGGGCATGGTCGCCGTGTTCGCCGGAACTGAAGCGCGGGTGGTGCCAGAAGGCGAGGATGCAGCGTGCCGGATTGGCCTTGAGTTCTTCAGCCAGCCAGTCGAGCTGCAGACGGTGGTCGGCGGGTCTCAGGTTGCTGTTGAGCGAGACGACGCGCCAGGTGCCGGCGCCGAAACTGTAGTAGCCGCGCCGCGCCGGGCCCGCGGCCGCTCCAAAATAGGCGAAGTACGCGCCGGCGTGAGGAAGGTAGTACTCGTGGTTGCCGGGGGTGGGGCGGGTGCGCGCCTTGAAGCGGCCCCA
>DATLGF010000071.1:0-2107 GCA_035540575.1 Noviherbaspirillum sp. | reverse complement strand
GATCCGGCGGGCCTCGTGGCGCTCTGGCGCGAAGGACTGCTCGCGCAGAAGGTCCTGCTGGGGCAGACGAAAGGGTATCGGGCACATCCGCAACTGATGCGCTTCGCCGCGATGCCCGATCCCGTGCTTGCGATCGGCTGCTACCTTTCCGAGGTCGTCGCAGAAGCAGGGCGGCGCGGCTACCGGTTCGACGCGACGAAAATCGTGCGCACGGGACCATATCCGGTCATGCGCGTGACCACCGGGCAGATGGCATACGAGTGGACGCATCTGCTCACGAAGCTGAGCCTGCGCTCGCCCACACTGCATGAAAAGCGCAAGAATATTCGGGAGCCGGATCCCCATCCCCTTTTTGCCGTCGTTCCCGGGCCGGTAGAGGACTGGGAGCGCGTGTGAGCGCGAGCGGCCGGGGTGCCTTTGCCGATCCTGCCCCCGCGCGATATGCGCTCAGGAGCCCTGTTCCCGGCGCGGCGAAAAACTAGCCGATGCTCTTGACCGGCACGCGTCCGGTCTGCACGAGCGGCGCGGCCCGCTCGCAATGGCCCTGCTGGTCGTCGAAGAAGATATGCGGCTTGAACGCGGCCAGCACATCCTGCTTGGCCACGCCGCCCATGAAGAAGGTCTCGTCGATCGCCACATCCCAGGCACGCAGCGTGCGGATCACGCGTTCATGCGCCGGCGAGGATCGCGCGGTGACCAGCGCGGTGCGGATCGGCGCCTTGCCGCCGTCGGCCGTCTTCAGGTTGTTCTGGATGAAGGACAAGGCCTTCAGCAGGCGGGCGAACGGTCCTTCAGGCAGCGGGCGCAGCGCGTTCTCGCGTTCATGGTGCTCGAAGGCCTCGATGCCCTGCGTTTGAAAGATGCGCTCGGACTCGTCGGAGAAGATCACCGCGTCGCCGTCGAAGGCGATGCGGATCTGGTCCAGTTCCTCGAACGCGTTGTCCGGTTTCTGGTAGAGCAAGGCGGCAGCCACGCCGGAATCGATCGCCAGCTGCACGTCGTCCTCGTGCAGCGACAGGAACAGGCTCACGTTGAACGCGCGCAGATACGGCGCCAGCGGCGCGCCGCCCGACAGCACGGCCCGTGTGATGTCGAGCCCGTAATGCTTGATCGAATTGAAAATGCGCAGCGAAGTCTCGGTCGAATTGCGCGACATGATCACGACTTCGACGAAGCGCTGGTTGTGCGCGAGCTGGTTCAGCTTGAGCAGTGCGCGCACCAGGGCGAAACCGCCACCCAGTTTCAGAATTTCGTTTTCATGCTCGACCTGGTGGCGGCGATAGGCTTCCAGCCCCTGTGTGCGGAAGATGGCCTCCTCCGCCTCGAGGTCGAACAGGGCACGCGAGGAAATGCCGACGACCAGCAGATTGTCGAGGGATACGGGCATGATGGGGATGTGCGGCGGTGATCGCGTGAGCTGATTATAAGCAGGTGCCGATTTCACGCACGGACACAGACGGCTTGCCGTCCGGGCATAAAAAAACGCACCGTGCCGGGTGCGTCATTGCGTTGCCTGTCACGCTGGTGCCGAGAGCCGGAATCGAACCGGCACGCCTTGCGGCGCGGGATTTTGAGTCCCGTGCGTCTACCTGTTCCGCCATCTCGGCGACAGACAAGCGCGCATTATCGCCGATTCATGGAGAACCGGCAACCGAGGGTGTGCCAGTCAATCCGGCCAGCGTCACCGTCGCCGCGTCATAGCGCACTGCACAGTTTTCTGCGCACAGGCGTATCATCGCGGCTTCTCCGCAATCCTTGCCTCGCGGCAGGCGCTCCATGAAGTCAGGTAAATTCCGCGAACTCGTGCTCGGCAAGGCGCTCGATCCGCTCAAGCCCGAGACCCGGCACTCGCTGGCGCTGGTCGCATTCTTCGCCTGGGTCGGCCTGGGAGCGGACGGCCTCTCGTCTTCCGCCTACGGTCCTGAATACACGTTCCGCGCGCTCGGCGAGAACACCGATCTCGGGCTGTACCTCGCCTTTGCCACCGCCGCGACAGTCTTCATCATCGCGCTGGCCTACAACCAGGTCATCGAACTGTTTCCGACCGGCGGCGGCGGCTATCGCGTGGCGACCAAGCTGGTCGGTCCCTATATGGGCCTGATCGCCG
>DATLGF010000070.1:0-3122 GCA_035540575.1 Noviherbaspirillum sp. | reverse complement strand
GTGCAAGACCGCACTGCGGCACGAAGGCGGTGTCGGTATCCTCGGCCAGTTGCTTGACGGCGCGCGTGCTCTCGACGTCCTCGGTCAGGTCGAAGTAATGCGAACCCGCCTTCTTCGCCGCGGCGGCGATTGCCGGGGTGAGGAAATAGGGCGAGGCCGACACCGTGACTTCGTGGCCGTCGATCAGATCGACCAGCGCGCCCGCCTCCGAGACGTCGGCCCGCACGGTTTGCACGTCCGGAAAGCGCAGCGCGTCGATATGCGCAAGGCGCGCCGGATCGCGATCTGCCACCGTGATCCGGTAGTCGCCGCTGTGCGAGAGCAGGTTCAGGATGGCGTCGCCAATTTTGCCGGCGCCGAGGAGAATCAGGCGGGATTTCATCGCACTTCCTTTCGTTTTTGTTGATGAGCGAATAAGGAAAGTGTGCGCCCAGGTGTTGTCAGAAAACAGCTGGCACGGTGTCGTCGGAACGTCGCTTTCCACTACAATTCGTCAATCGAACGAAACAAAGCGCAGCAAACCCGGATGGACGAGACCGACAACAAGATTCTTGCGCTGCTGATGGACGACGCGCGCATGGCCACCACGACGATCGCCAAGCGCGTCGGCATCGCGCGCACGACCGCGATCGCGCGCATCGCCGCACTGGAAAAGCGCGGCGTGATCGCCGGCTACGGCGTGCGGCTGAACCAGGCGCTGTATCAGCCGGCCGTGCGCGCCTACGTCGGCGTCGCGGTCGATCCGCGCAAGGCGGCCGGGCTGGTCAAGGCGCTGGAGAAGATGCCGCAGCTGGAGACGCTGTGCGCGGTCAGCGGACCGGTCGACTACATGTTGACGCTGCGCTGCCAGTCCACTGCCGAACTGGACGGCCTGCTCGACCGGATCGGTGCAGTCGACGGCGTGCGGCAAACCTCGACCTCGATTATCTTGACCAAGAGAATAGACCGAAGCCCGCTCTGACCGCGGCACAACGACCAGGACTCCACATGCACACCATCCCCGAAACGAAGAAGAGCCACCTGTGGCGCAAGGTTGTCTGGCATACCGACCCGGAACAGTACCCATTGGGCCCGTACCACTCGGTCGAGGTTTACTGCTGCGAGGAAGCGAACGGCTATTCGGTCTGGTACGTGCGCAGGCTCGGCAAGGATGACCGGCGCGGGCTGGCGGGGATGGAAAACGGCGACTACCTGCTCAACTACTTCCCGAAGACGCGCCGCGACGACGCGATCGAGCGCGCGGTGCTGATCGCCAACGGCGACAGCGTGGTCGAAAAGACCATCGAGCAGCTCGACGCGCTCGCGAAGGCCGCGCAGCGGGTGTAAGCCTGTTCCGGCAGGGATCGGTCCTGTCACACTGCGAGCGGCGGCTCCTGCATCAGCGCCACCTGCTCGCGCAGCTCGAGGATACGGTCCTGCCAGTAGCGCGCGGTGTTGAACCACGGGAAGGCGACCGGGAAGGCCGGGTCCTCCCAGCGCCGCGCAATCCAGGCCGAGTAGTGGATCAGGCGCAGGGTACGCAGCGCCTCGACCAGATGCAGCTCGCGCGGATCGAAATTGCGGAAATCCTCATACCCGGCCAGCACGTCGGCCAGCTGGCGGGTCATGTCGCCACGCTCGCCGGACAGCAGCATCCACAGGTCCTGCACCGCCGGTCCCATGCGGCTGTCGTCGAAATCGACGAAATGCGGGCCGGCGTCGGTCCACAGCACGTTGCCGGCGTGGCAGTCGCCATGCAGGCGGATCGTGCGCACCTCGCCGGCGCGGGCATAACAGGCGCGCACCGCCTCCAGCGCTTGGCGGGCCACGCTTTCGTAAGCGGCGCGCAGCTCGGCCGGCAGCCAGTCGTTCTCAAGCAGATAGGCCAGCGGTTCGTCGCCGAACGTCGATGCATCGAGGGGCGGACGGTGGACGAACGAGCGTCGCGCGCCGACCGCATGGATGCGGCCGAGGAAGCGGCCGATCCACTCGAGTGTATGGCGGTCTTCAAGCTCGGGCGGGCGTCCGCCCCGAAGCGGAAACAGCGCAAATCGAAAGCCGGCGAAGTGCAGAAGCGTGCTGCCGTCCGGCCCCGTCATTGCTGGCACGACAGGGATCTCCGCCTCGGCCAGTTCATCCACAAAGTCGAGCTCATCCTCGATCTGGTGATCGGACCACCTGCCCGGCCGGTAGAACTTGGCGACCACCGGGCGCCCCTCCTCGAGGCCAAGCTGATAAACCCGGTTCTCATAGCTGTTGAGCGCGAGCAGACGGCCGTCCGGACGAAGCCCAAAGCCCTCGACCGCATCAAGGATGGTCTCGGGCGAGAGCGTTGCATAACTATCAAGGTCTGATTTGTCCATGTGGGGAGCAAGAAAGGACGGATTCACAACACCATGGTTGCCGTTTGTCACCAGAAACCGACCGCTCGTCACAACAAAATCGCTGCCGCGCGGAAATTTCCTATTATTATTATTGCCGACGAGAAACTCTCCTCCAGAGGACCGCATGGCATCTCCTGCAATTGTCACCAAGATCGCCCGAGGGTTCACGCTGATTGAACTCATGATCGCCGTGGCGGTAATTGCCATCCTGGCATCGATCGCACTTCCGAGCTACCAGCAGTATGTCGTACGCAGCCATCGGACGGCAGCGCAGGCGCAGATGATGGAGATTGCGAACCTGCAGCAGCAGTACTTCCTCGCCAACAGGGCCTACGCCGACAACGACGACCTGGAGGACATGGGCTATTCGCTCCCGGCAGAAGTCGCGAGTCGCTACACGTATGCGAGCACACCGGGAACAGGGGCGGTCCCGAGCTTCACGATCACCTTTACGCCAATTGCGGGCGGCCCCCAAGCCGCCGATGGCGCCCTCACCCTTAACAGCGACGGGCGCAAAATGCCTGCTAACAAATGGTAGCGACCACTCGGCGGGCCACTCCCGGAACACAGCGAGGCGTCTCCCTGGTCGAGGCGCTGGTCACCATCGTCATCATCGCATTGGGCCTGCTCGGATTGGTGGGCCTGCAGTCCAGATTGCAACTGTCGGAGATCGAGGCTTACCAGCGCAGCCAGGCGATGATCCTGCTGGAGGATATGGCGAACCGCATTTCAATGAACCGAGCCGCCATTGCCAACTAC
>DATLGF010000069.1:0-2163 GCA_035540575.1 Noviherbaspirillum sp. | reverse complement strand
GCCTCGCCCCCTGTTACTGCCTGCAAAGGGGCACATGTTAAAACATCAAGCCGTTTGCTGCGCGACGCTCTCGGCCGTGTGCACGCGGTTGCGTCCCGCGCGCTTGACCCGGAACCGGTGGCGGCATGGACCAGCTTCTCGCGGCCGCCGACCAGGCCCTTTACCGGGCCAAGCGCGCGGGACGCAACCGCGTGCACACGGCCGAGAGCGTCGCGCAGCAAACGGCTTGATGTTTTAACATGTGCCCCTTTGCAGGCAGTAACAGGGGGCGAGGCAGGAGCCGGGCTCAGGCCGGCCGCCCTCACGTCTCGACGGAGCGCATGTGCAGCCAGTCATTTCGATACAGGCCCTGACCAAGACCTACGCGTCCGGCTTCCAGGCCCTCAAGGAAATCCATCTCGACATCCGGCGCGGGGAAATTTTCGCGCTGCTCGGACCCAACGGGGCCGGGAAAACCACCCTCATCAGCATCATCTGCGGCATTGTCACCGCCAGCACCGGGACTGTCCTGGCCGACGGCCACGACATTGCGCGCGACTACCGCGCCGCGCGCAGCAAGATCGGCCTGGTGCCGCAGGAACTTTCAACCGACGCCTTCGAACGCGTGATCGACACCGTGCGCTTTTCCCGCGGCCTGTTCGGCAAGGCGCCCGACGACGCCTATCTCGAAAAGGTGCTGCGCGACCTGTCGCTGTGGGACAAGCGCAATGAGAAGATCATGGCGCTGTCGGGCGGGATGAAGCGCCGCGTGATGATCGCCAAGGCGCTGAGCCATGAACCGAACATCCTGTTCCTCGACGAGCCGACCGCCGGCGTCGACGTCGAACTGCGGCGCGACATGTGGGAGATGGTCAGGCGCCTGCGCGAAAGCGGCGTGACCATCATCCTGACCACCCACTACATCGAAGAGGCGGAAGAAATGGCCGACCGCATCGGCGTGATCAACAAGGGCGAGATCCTGGTGGTCGAGGACAAGGACGTGCTGATGAAAAAGCTCGGCAAGCGCCAGCTGACCCTGCTGCTGCAGCAACCGGTGGAGTCCGTGCCGCAGGAACTTGCACGCTTCGGCCTGGAGCTTTCGTCAGACGGCAGCCAGCTCGTCTACACCTTCGATGCAATGGGCGAGCACCCTGCCGTGCCGGTGCTGCTGCAGCAGCTCGCCGCACACGGCATTCACTTCAAGGACCTGCAGACGCGCGAGAGCTCGCTGGAGGAAATCTTCGTCAACCTGGTGCGCGGCGAACGGAGCCGGACATGAACCTGCATGGAATCAAGGCGATCTATCACTTCGAAATGGCGCGCTGGTGGCGCACGCTGCTGCAAAGCATCGCCTCGCCGGTGATCTCGACCTCGCTGTACTTCATCGTGTTTGGCGCGGCCATCGGCGCGCGCATGGAGCAGATCGACGGCATCAGCTACGGGGCATACATCGTTCCGGGTCTGATCATGCTGTCGGTGCTGACTGAAAGCATTTCCAACGCCTCGTTCGGCATCTACATGCCGAAGTGGGCGGGGACCATCTACGAGGTGCTGTCCGCACCTGTCTCGCCGCTGGAGATCGTGATCGGCTATGTGGGGGCGGCCGCAACCAAGTCCATCCTGCTCGGCCTGATCATCCTCGTCACCGCGCGCCTGTTCGTCGACTATTCGATCCTGCACCCACTCTGGATGATCGGCTTCCTGGTCCTGACTTCGGTGACCTTCAGCCTGTTCGGCTTCGTGATCGGCATCTGGGCCGACGGGTGGGAGAAGCTGCAGATCGTACCGGTGATGATCGTCACGCCGCTGGCCTTTCTCGGCGGAAGTTTCTATTCGATCCGCATGCTGCCGGACTTCTGGCAGCAGGTCACGCTGTTCAATCCGGTCGTATACCTGGTCAGCGGCTTCCGCTGGAGCTTTTATGGCGTGTCGGATGTGGATGTGACGATCAGCCTGGGCATGACGCTCGCGTTCATGGTCGCCTGCCTCGGCTTGATCTGGTGGATTTTCCGGACCGGGTACAGGCTCAAGAAGTAGCACGCCCGGCGCCTGCGCGACGCCAGGCACCCGACACGGAAGCGTCAGCGCGCGCTCGCCCAAAGCGTCGCCGCGCCTGGCCGCACCTCGCCTTCGGACACACGAGGGACGCTCGTCATCGGCTCCGGCCTGCCGAGCGCGTAGCCC
>DATLGF010000068.1:0-5677 GCA_035540575.1 Noviherbaspirillum sp. | reverse complement strand
CTTGTAGGCCAGGTATTTCCCCAATTCCTTCGGCGCCTCGATCACCAGCTCCATCGACTCGCCGACCGGCTCGAAACGGCGCACCGTGCCCAACCCGTCCACGTGGCCGGATACCAGGTGTCCGCCGAGGCGCTCGGCCAGTGTGAGCGCCTTTTCCAGGTTGACCTCGCCGGGCTGGTCCAGTCCGACCGTGCGGTTCAGGCTTTCGCGCGACACATCAACAGTGAACTGATCGGCGGTCTTCTCGACCACTGTCATGCAGGCGCCGTTGATTGCAATGGAGTCTCCGAGCGCGACATCCTCCATTAACTGGCAATTGGCTTCGACGGTCAGGCGCAGGCCCGCGTCCGGTTCGCTTCCGAGCGGCGTGGTGGCAAGGATTTTTCCGACGGCGGCAACGATTCCGGTAAACATGGCGATCAATCTCTGATAAAACGGGCAAGGATACGCAAATCGGGACCGATCTGCGTGGTTTCGTGGAAGGCAAGCCGGCGCTGGGCCGCAAGGTCTTCGAGCGCGGGCAGCACAAACATGCCGCGCGCCTCGCCGATCAGGCTGGGCGCGAAATACAGGAGCAACTCATCGACACACTCTGCGCGGATCAGCGAACCATTGAGTTTCGCGCCGGCTTCGACATGCACTTCATTGATCTGGCGCCGACCGAGTTCCTGAATCAGCGCGGCGAGGTCGACCTTGCCCTGCGCATCCGGGAGGCGGAGGATCTCGGCCCCCTGCTCGCGCAGCCGCGCCTCCTTGTCCGGGTTGGACGCAGCGGTTGCGATCCAGGTGCCGCCGCCTTCCAGTATGCGTGCGGCCGGGTCGATCTGGAGCCGGCTGTCGATCACGATGCGGCGCGGCTGGCGCGGCGTCTGAACGGCCCGCACCGTCATCTGCGGATCGTCCTGCATGACGGTGCCGATGCCGGTTAGCACCGCGCATGCTCGGGCGCGCCACCAGTGGCCGTCGTCGCGGGCGGCGGCGGACGTAATCCATTGGCTGCGGCCGTCATGCAAGGCGGTCTTGCCGTCAAGACTGGCGGCGGCTTTCATGCGTACCCAGGGACGGCCGCGCTGCATGCGCGAGAAGAATCCGATATTCATCTCGCGTGCCTGGTCTTCCAGCACGCCGCAGGCGACTTCGATGCCGGCTTCGCGCAGCCGCGCAAGACCTTGTCCCGCAACCAGCGGGTTCGGGTCCGCCACGGCCGCGACCACACGTGCGACGCCGGATTGGACGAGCGCGTCGGCGCAAGGGGGCGTCCGTCCGAAATGGCTGCACGGCTCCAGCGTCACATAGGCGGTTGCGCCGCGCACATGATGGCCCCGCTCGGCCGCATCCCGCAGCGCCTGCACTTCCGCGTGCGCCTGTCCGGGCGGCAGCGTGTGTCCCGCCCCCAGCACCTGGCCGTCGCGCACGATCACGCAGCCGACGCGCGGATTCGGCGTGGTGATGAACATGGCCCTGGCCGCCCAGTCGAGGGCGAGCGACATGGCCTGGGCGTCGTCGAGGATGGGAGCGGAAGCTGCAGTCAAGGCGGATCCTGGGGCCGTTGCGGCGGATAGGCGTGATTGTAGCCGCAAGGCCGCGCCGTTACAGATCTGGAAAGGGTCGCCGCGTCAGCAATCCTTGCCCACCTCGGCCGGCCGGCAGATACGTGTGCGGCCGAGCAGGTTGACGGTGATGTTCCTGCCCTGCCCATGCGCCGACAGCTTCAGGGTACCCGCGGCAAGCGCGCGGCCGGTGCCGGTGTAGGGAATGCTGTTCTGCGCAAACGTAGTCGTAACCATGAATCCGGCTCGCAAGGGGCCGTGCGAGTAAAGCAGCTGGTCGCCCGCCCCGTAACTCCCGTTGCCGTCCTGATCAATGTACACCACCCAGCCGGCGGCCCAGACGCCTGGCGCGGCAGGCGCAATTTCCACGCGTGCGCCGCGGCTTATCGCTTCGGAGCGGGCCAGCTTGATGGACGCATGCAGGGCGTTGGCAGCGCCGGTCAATTGCTGGCTGACCACGAGCCCGCGCATGCCCGGCACGCCGATGCCGAGGACGATGACGGCGACCGCGACGACGGTCATCAGCTCGATCAGCGAGAATCCGCGTTGCAGCATCAGCTAGTTCCAGCAGGCGGCATTGCCTTCCCGCTGGCCGTTGCTCAGCAAGGCAAAGGCGGGACAGGCGCTGTCCTTGTAGGCCGGGTCGACATGACTGCCGCCGGCCTGCGCCACGAGCCGCACGCAGGCGGTGAGCGGTTCGGTCCCGCAGGCGACGCCGCGGATCTGGTAGGCGCTCGTCCCCGGCGTATCGCCGGAGTGCCATCGGAAGCGCTTCGCATCCGGATCGGTGGAAGTGGCGGAGAACGCGATATAGGTGTTGCGCTGGGTATAGAAGCGTTCCTGCTGCTGCATCAGTTGCAGCAGCGCGGCGCGCGCCTCCGCGCGCCTGGCCTTGCGCACCGACTCGGTATAGGCCGGATAGGCGACGGCGGCGAGAACCGCGACGACCGCCACGGCGACCAGCAGTTCGATGAGGGTGAACCCGCCGCGGCTGCTCCTGTTGCTACTTCTTTCCCGCATTGCTCAACTCCTGCCAGTTCAACACTTCGCGCCAGCTCAGGCGCCCTGCCCGCAGCGTCACCGCACCGCTGCCGTTGTCCGCCGGCGCGCCCATGCCCCTTGCGCCGCCGGTGCCGAAATTGACCACCTGATGCCGGCGCTCGACGATCCGTCCGCCGATCGCATCGCGCGCGCCGCGCTTGACCGCGCTTTCCAGCACGACCGGCGCGCTGAGCATGCCCACCTGCGACAGGTGGCCGATCGTGCGGCCCTGGGCCGGCATGCCGGAGAGCGTGCCGACCGCATACGAGCGACCGCCGCCGGCGGCGCAGGGGTCGCTGCCTGGGATGAGGCTGTTGAAGAACACGTAGCCATTGAGCACGACAGGGTTCGTCACGATGCGCTCGCCGCTCTTGTCCGAATCGGGGAAATCGATGTACCAGCCCTTGCGGCTGCCCGCCGCGTTCCCGTAGGTGACGGGATCACCGGTAACCTGATAGCCGCCGTCCGCACTCGGCGTGAGGCTGCGCGCGACGAGGTCGCTACGGCTTGCGTGGTAGCCCGGTGCAAGGGTATCGAGCACCGCGTAAAAGGACTGGACCTCGTAGCCGCCAGGCGCGGCGTCGGCGGCTTCGATGAATTTGCCGGTGCCGAACAGGACCACATAGCCGCCCGGGGCGAACGCCACGCGCGGCTGCGCGGTGACCGGCTGGATCTTGCCTTCGTGCGCAGCTGTGAAGATGGGCGTGGCGGCGCCTGGGCCCGCAAGCGTAGCCGGATTCGTGCCGAGCCGGATTCGCCACATCTGGCCTTGCAGATCGCCGACGTACACGGTGTGCACCGCGGCGTCCGCGCCGGCAACCAGCGCCGGTTGCGACAAGCCGTTCGGCTTCGTCTTGTCCGCGGCCGGCAGCCGGACCTTGTAGTAATTGACGCCCGCCTTCCAGGCAACGCCGGCCGGTTTGTCCAGCGCGAGCAGGAACAGCGCGCCTGCCGCATCGCTGTTATGGCGCCCCTCGCCGTCCGGCACGTAGTTGTTCAGGCCGCTGGCGACGATCGCGAAGTACTTGTATTGGGTCACGCCGTCCTTGCTGCCAACCCGCAGGCGGGCGATGGCGGGGGCGCCCATCACATTGCCGATGTCGGGATCGTCGGCGTCCGTGAACTCGAACAGCGCGCCTGCACCGGCGGCGAAATTCCCCGGATCGCTCACGTCCAGCGCGAACACGCCCTGCGCACCGCCACCCATTGCGCCAAGCAGCACCGTCTTCCACTCGTCCCCGACGCGCGCTTCGGCGACCGACAGGCCGCCGTCCACGAACGGCCGGTGCGCATAGGCGGGGTCGGTCAATTGCGCAAGCTGGGGAACGAGCGCGGCGGGGACATACGCAAACAGTTCGCGCCCGTCCGCCGCGGAGAACGCGTGCATCATGCCGTCATTGGCACCGATGTAGACCGCGGGCACACGTGACTTGTACTTCTCGCGGAATTCGGCATAGCCGGGGCCGTGCGCATTGCCCGAAGGCGGGCCGACATGCACCGGATTGCTGTTGACGATGTCACCAAGCAGGCTGTCACGCTGGCGAAACATGCCGTTTGGCCGCCCCAGCTCCTGGTTCCGTGTTCCGCGCAGGTAGGCAACGCGCGCCGCGCCGAGTCCATCCTCGGCGCCGTCGGATGAAGAGCGGTTTAGCGCCTGCCGCTGCGCCGTGTCCAGGCTGTCCCAGAGAAAGGGAACGGTCTTGAAGCCGGCTCCGCTGCCGCTGCCGGCAAAGATCCGGCGCTGGTTCGCATCCGGCACCGACGCCTTGTTCGCCGTGCCCGTCAACACCGCGCCGGCCTCCCATTCGGCGGCGTCGGAAACCCGCACGCCACCGTCATCGTCCAGGCTGAGCTTCAGCTTGCGCAGCGTCCCGCTCCAGCGCAGCGGATCGAAGCCGGGCTGATAGATGTACAGGCCGTCGCTGCCGATGCGGCCGGTCGACAGCGACACCCCGGACAGCGTGCCGCTGCTTGCCGAGATGCCGGCGAACACGCTGCGTATCGCGTCGATCATCTCGCGCGGCTGGCCAGCGAGAAAGTAATTTGCCGGCACGCCTTCGCCGTTGTCCCATTCGCCATACGGGTCGTGCACCGGCTTGCCGTCCGGGCCGATGGTCTTGAATGGATTGCCGTCGCCGTTGCGGTCGCGGAAACCGCCGTACTTGGCCGCGAGGTAGAGCTGGCTGTCGCGCGGCTTGAGGCCGCGGGTATTGCCGTCGACAATGCCGTTTCCGCCTTCATCGACGTCGATCGCGAAAGTCTGCACCCGTGCCGGCTTGTCGACGCGGATGTCCTGGGTGTTCGCCCAGTACGCAAGCCCCGCCATGTAATAGGTGCCGTGACCGCCTGAGCCGGTATCCAGGGTATCGAGCCCTGCCAAGTGCGCACGCGGAGCCGGATTGCCGAATGTGCCACCGGCGTCGGCCTCCAGTTCACCGACTTTGCGCGTCCAGGTGCGCACGTCGAGCGCAGGAGTCTTGCCGGGCACCGCGGGCTCCAGCGGACGGGCCGGATCGTTCGCATTCTGGTTCTTGCCAAAGGTGGTGCGCGTGTTCCCCGGGATATAGCGGTCCCAATGGGTGTTGACGTCGGCAATCGCGAGGATGTAGTTGCGCTGGCAGGACGCCAGCAGCGGATCGTTCCAGCTCGCATGCACCGGAAACCCGTCGCGCATGGAGTCATTGATGTCGGAGACCGCCTCCGGGGTCGGCTGCAGGCCCTGCAGATAGCGCAACCCTTCGTAATAGAGCTCGCCGACCGGGTCGAGCGCCTTGTACTGGCTGTTGCGTCCGAACTTGTTCAGGTAGTTGATCACCCCGCTGTTGACGCTCGCGCTGTCGCGTGCAGTCGGGTCTTCCGGATTGCGGTAGAACACGCCGGTCTCCGGATTCCATTCCAGACGCTCATTGGCCATGCGCACGAAGCCAGGCGCGGCATGACGATGCGGGCCCAGGTACTTGATCGGTGCCCGCAGCACACCGCCATAGCGCGTCGCCGAGTCGTCGAGCAGATAGCCCATCGCTCCGACGCGCACGCGCCCCGCATTGCGCTGCAGTTCGCCGACTGGCTTGTAGTGCTTGCCGTAC
>DATLGF010000067.1:0-3707 GCA_035540575.1 Noviherbaspirillum sp. | reverse complement strand
GAATGACAGGTTTTTCGCAGTGCGCGCCGTGATCGCCGTGGTTCGAAATTTTTGGAGAATGTTCGTCACCACGGCGCACATGGAGATCAAGGCAAACAGCCCCAATCTGCTGGTGTCCCGAACATAGCGAGGGACCTCATCCCTTCGTGCGTGGGACAGCACCTGAACTGCCCTGGCGCGCGCTAGCGCTGCATCGACTCCCACACCTTCTGCAGCCGCTTCACCGACACCGGCATCGGCGTGCGCAACTCCTGCGCGAACAGCGACACGCGCAACTCCTCCAGCAGCCAGCGAAACTCCTGCATGCGCGGATCGGCGTTCTTCTGCCTGTCCTTTTGCGCGCGCTGCCAGGGCAGCGCCACCTGAGCCCATTCGCCCATCAGCCGCTGGTCGCGCGCCGGATCGGCGCGCAGCTTGTCGAGCCGGACAGTGATCGCCTTCAGGTAACGCGGGAAGTGAACGAGCTGTTCATACGGCGTGTCGGAGATGAAGCGCTTGCCGATCAATGCCTGCAACTGCGACTGGATGTCAGCCGCGCTTTGCGCATGCGCCTTCACGCCCTGCAGCTTCTTCGGCAGCGCGTGATACTCGGCCAGGATCTGTCCGGCCAGCCGCGCAATCTCGTTGACCAGCAGATTCAAGCGCGCCTTGCCTTCGTCGCGGCGGCGCATGAACTCGTCCCCATTCTTCGGCAGCGGATCCAGCATGAACGCTCGGTCCATGCCGGCCTGAACGATTTGCTCGCGCAACTCTTCCTGCGTTCCGAGCGACATGAATTGCATCCCCATCTGCTGCAAGCTAGGCACGTTCTTCTCCAGGAACTTCAACTGTTCCTTCAGATTGAGCGCGAACAGGCGGCGCAGGCCGGCGTGGTGGATGCGCGCCGCTTCGGCTGGATCGTCGAACACTTCGATGTCGCAGTGACTGCCCTTGTCGACCAGCGCGGGGAAGCCGATCAGCGTCTGCTTGCCCTGCTGGATTTCGAGCAGCTCCGGAAGCTCGCCGAACGACCAGCCGGTCAGGTTCTGATGCTGGGCAGGCGCTGCGGCAGCCTTGTTCGGGGTAGGCACATGCTCAGCAGTGACCGTGGCGACTATCGTCTTTTCGGCAAGCTGCTGGAAGCGCTCGCGGGCCTGTCCGCCGAACTGTGCCTGCAGGCCGGCGAGGTTGCGCCCCATTTCGAGCTGCCGGCCGTGCTCGTCGATGACCTTGAAGTTCATGAACAGGTGGGCAGGTAACGTCTCCACCTTGAAATCCGCGGTCTTCGGCATGACCCCGGCGTGCTCGCGCACGTCCGCAATCAACGCGTCGATCAGGCTGCCCTTGCCGAAGGCGGCGCGCTCGCAGAAGCCGGCGGCGTAATCCGGCAGCGGCACGCAATGACGGCGCAGCTTCTGCGGCAGAGATTTCAGCAGCAGGTGCACCTTTTCCTTCAGCATTCCCGGCACCAGCCACTCGCAACGCTCGGCAGACACCTGGTTCAGTGCAAACAGCGGAATCGCCAGCGTCACGCCGTCGCGCGGACTGCCCGGCTCGAAATGATAGGTGAGCGCCATCGAAACGCCGGCCACCGTCATCGCCTTCGGAAACAGGTCGGTCGTCACCCCGGCCGCTTCGTGACGCATCAGGTCGTCGCGGTTCAGGTGCAAGAGCTTCGGGTTGGCGGCCGTCGCTTCCTTCAGCCATTTCTCGAATGCGACGCCGTCATGGATGTGCCGCGGCACCAGCTTGTCGTAGAAAGCGACGATCAGTTCCTCGTCGACCAGCACGTCGAGCCGGCGCGACTTGTGCTCCAGGTTCTCGATTTCGCGCACCAGCTTCTGGTTGTGTGCGAAGAACGGCGCCCGGGTTTCGTATTCGCCCTGCACCAGCGCGCTGCGGATGAAGATCTCGCGTGCCTCCTTCGGATTGATCGCGCCGTAGTTCATGCGGCGCTGGCTGTAGACGACCAGGCCGTACAGCGTCGCACGTTCCGATGCCACCACCTGTGCGGCGCGTTTTTCCCAGCGCGGCTCGCCCCAGGATTTCTTCAGCAGGTGGGCGCCGATGCGTTCCAGCCACTCGGGCTGGATCTGCGCGACACAGCGCGCATACAGCCGGGTCGTGTCCACCAGTTCGGCCGCCATGATCCAGCGCCCCGCTTTCTTTGCGAGGCTCGATCCAGGCCAGATCAGGAACTTGATCCCGCGCGCGCCCAGGTATTGCGGATCGTCCTCGAGCTTGTAGCCGACGTTGCCGAGCAGGCCGGTCAGAAGTGCCGTATGCAGCTGCTCGTAGGTCGCCGGCGTCTGGTTCAAGCGCCAGCCCTGCTCGCGAACCAGCGTCAGCAGCTGCGAGTGCACGTCGCGCCATTCGCGCAGGCGCAGCTGCGACAGGAAGTTCGCGCGGCAGTTTTCGGCCAGCTGCTTGTTCGACTTCTTGTGCTCGACCGCTTCCTCGAACCATTTCCAGATCCTCAGGTAGGCCAGGAATTCGGACTTCTCGTCGGCGAACTTGCGGTGCGCATTGTCTGCTGCGTCCTGCGCGTCGAGCGGGCGGTCGCGCGGATCCTGCACGGACAGCGCGGCGGCGATCACCAGCACTTCGGCCAGCGCATTGTTGTCGCGCGCCGCAAGAATCATGCGGCCCACGCGCGGATCCAGCGGCAGACGGGCGAGTTGCCGGCCCAACGGGGTCAGGCGATTGTCGTCGTCGACCGCGCCTAGTTCCTGCAGCAGCTGGTAGCCGTCGGCAATGGCACGGCCCGGCGGCGGCTCGATGAATGGAAAGGTCTCGACATCCGACAGGCGCAGCGACTTCATCCGCAGGATCACGGCCGCCAGCGAGGAGCGCAGGATCTCCGGGTCGGAAAAGCGCGGGCGGCTGTTGAAGTCGGCCTCGTCGTACAGCCGGATGCAGATGCCGTTGGCCACGCGGCCGCAGCGGCCGGCGCGCTGGTTGGCAGCGGATTGCGCGATCGGCTCGATCTGCAACTGCTCGACCTTGTTGCGGTAGCTGTAGCGCTTCACGCGCGCCAGCCCGGTATCGACCACGTAACGAATGCCCGGCACCGTCAGCGAGGTCTCGGCCACGTTGGTCGCCAGCACGATGCGGCGCGCATTCGACGGCTTGAACACCCTCTCCTGCTCCTGGGCGGAAAGACGCGCGAACAGCGGCAGGATTTCCACGTGCGGCGGATGATGCTTGCGCAGCGCTTCGGCGGCGTCGCGGATCTCGCGTTCGCCGGGCAGGAAGACCAGCACATCGCCGGGACCGATGCGCGCCAGCTCGTCGACCGCATCGACGACCGCGTCCATCAGGTCGCGCTGCTCGCGCCGCGCATCCTTGCGCCCGTCTGTCTTGCTCTCTTCCTTCTGCGCCGGCTCCACCGGACGGTAGCGGAGCTCAACCGGGTACAGGCGCCCCGACACCTCGATCACCGGCGCGGGCGCATCGCCCCGGGCGAAGTGGCGCGCGAAGCGGTCTGCGTCGATGGTGGCCGAGGTGATGATCAGCTTCAGATCCGGACGTTTCGGCAGCAGCTGCTTCAGGTAGCCGAGCAGGAAATCGATGTTCAGGCTGCGTTCGTGCGCCTCGTCGATGATGATCGTGTCGTACTGCCGCAGCAGCGGATCGGTCTGGGTCTCGGCGAGCAGGATGCCGTCGGTCATCAGCTTGACCGATGCGCCCTTGGAGAGCGTGTCGGTGAAGCGGACCTTGTAGCCGAC
>DATLGF010000066.1:0-4115 GCA_035540575.1 Noviherbaspirillum sp. | reverse complement strand
GCAGTAGACAACCCACCACAGGAGACAAGCGATGAAGAAGCATGCAATTACCGCAGCCTTGGCTGTCGGTCTGTCCTTCGCAGGTGCTGCGATGGCGCAGGAAGTCGTGAAGATCGGCTTTTCCGGCCCGCTGTCCGGCGGCGCCGCACTGTACGGCAAGAACGTGCTGTCCGGCATGGAAATGGCGGTGCAGGAAATCAATGCAAAGGGCCTCGAGGTCGGCGGCAAGAAATACAAGCTCGAGATCGTGTCGCTGGATGACAAGTACAACCCGTCCGAAACCGGCATCAACGTGCAGCGCCTGATCCAGCAGCACAAGACGCCGGCGGTGCTGGTCCCGCACTCGGGCGGCATCTTCGCGGTGCAGGCGTTCAACGAGCGCTCCAACGTGCTGCTGCTGGCCTATACGAGCCTGCCGCAGACGACCGCGCGCGGCAACAAGCTCACGATCCGCATTCCCCCCGAATTCACCGGCTACATCGAGCCCTTCACCAAGCATGCGATGAGCAAGTTCGGCAAGAACGTGGCCATCGCCAACGCCGACCACGACTACGCGAAGGCCTGGACCGCAGCCTTCAAGCCGGCCTGGGAAGCCGCCGGCGGCAAGGTGGTGGCGGAAAACCCGATGTCCTACAACAAGGCCACCGACTTCTACTCCGGTGTGTCGCGCGTACTGCAGGCCAAGCCGGATGTCCTGTTCATCGGCGGCGCGTCCGAACCGACCGCGCTGGTGGTCAAGCAGGCGCGCGAGCTGGGCTTCAAGGGCGGTTTCATCATCATCGACCAGGCCAAGATGGACGAGATGGCCAAGGTGATCGGCGGCTACGGTCCGATCGAAGGATCGATTGGCGTGCTGCCGGTGATCGAGGACTCGCGCCAGCAGACCCAATCTTGGGTCGAGCGCTTCCGCAAGATGAATCCGGGCCGCGACCCGAGCTCCGAGGTGTCGCTGAACTACACCGCCGTGCACGCGACCGCGCTGGCGATGCAGCTGGCCGGCACCGTGGACGATCCGGCCAAGATCCGCGCCCAGATGGACCGCGCATTCAAGGAACTGCCGGCTGAGCACAACCCGAACGACATCAACGGCGTCGATGCGAACGGCGGCTCGCTGGCCAACACCTATGTCGCCACCGTCGAGAACGGCAAGGTGCGCCAGGTGAGCCTGCGCGATCTGGGCGCGAAGTAAGCACCTTCACCTGCTCCCAAGGCCCCGCACAGGCGGGGCCCGACGAGCCGGCCGATGCACGGAACGCCGCGCGCCTGACGACTGCCCATGCCATGGCGCAGCCGCTGAAGTGAACGACATTCCCGGCATCAGCCGGCTTTCTTCACTTTCAGGAACGAGACAGATGGAACAACGCGCGAAGGCGGTGATCTGCCGCGAGCTGAACCAGCCGGTCGTGGTCGAGGACATCATCGTCGAGGCGCCGGGCCGTGGCGAAGTGATGATCAAGCTGGCCGCCTGCGGCGTCTGCCACAGCGACCTGTCGGCGACCAACGGCACGATTCCTTTCCCGCCTCCGGTCATTCTCGGGCATGAAGGCGCGGGCCGCGTGGTTGCGGTCGGCGAGGGCGTGGTCGACCTGTCGGTCGGCGACCACGTGCTCAGTTCCTTCGTCAGCATGTGCGGCCGCTGCCGCTACTGCCAGACCGGCCGTCCGCAACTGTGCGACCAGGCCGCGCGCGCGGCGTACACGCTGCCGGACGGAACCGTACGTACGCGCGATCTGTCCGGCAACCGGCTCAACGTCTTCTCCGGCTGCGGCGTGATGGCCGAATACGCGACCCTGCATGTCGACAACGTCGTGCGCATCGACAATGACGTGGCGCTCGACAAGGCAGCACTGATCGGTTGCGGGGTGATGACCGGCGTCGGCGCGGCCGTCAATACGGCCAGGGTGGATGCCGGCTCGATCGCGGTCGTGTTCGGCTGCGGCGGCGTCGGACTGAATGCGATACAGGGCTGCGCGATCGCCGGCGCGCGGATGATCGTCGCGGTCGACACCTCCGACGCCAAGCTGGACATGGCGCGCGAGTTCGGGGCCACGCATGTGGTCAACGGCACGGCCGAAGAGAACGTGGTCAAACGCATCCTGAAGCTGACCGACGGCGGCGCGGATTATGCATTCGAATGCGTGGGGCACGGCGAGATCGCGGCCCAGGCCTACGGCGTGCTGCGCAAGGGCGGCACTGCAGTGGTGGTCGGCGTGGCCGCCCCGAAGGACTTAACCACGATACGCACCGCCAGCCTCACCTTCGGCGAGAAGACGCTGACCGGCAGCTACTTCGGCTCCGCGCGGCCGCGCGAGGACTTTCCGCGCCTGCTCGGCCTCTACAGCGTCGGCCGCCTAAAGCTCGACGAACTGATCACCCGGACCTACACGATCGCCGAGGCGCCGCAGGCGTTTGCCGACATGCAGGCGGGGCGGAACGCCCGCGGCGTGATCGTGTTCGCATAACAAGGCGTCGCCCTGGCGACGAGCCTCGTTCGCCCTGGGCCGGGCAGTATAATCGCCGCCTTCCTCATATAAATAAAACGGGACGTATGGAAGAGCACGTGCAGGCAAGCCGCATGACCGAGCGCTATGTCAAGAAGCGCGAGGCGATCCTGCACGCGGCGGCGCAGCTGTTCAACCAGCACGGCATCAAGGGCGCGACGCTGTCGGACGTGGCCGGGAGCGTCGGCCTGTCGACCAACAGCATCACCTACTACTACAAGAAAAAGGAAGACCTCGTCGTCGCCTGCCTGTTGCGTTCGATCGAGGTGATCAGCGGCATTTGTGACGAGGCGGTGCGCGGCGCGACGCCGGAACTGCGGGTACGTGCGTTCATCCGCCTGCTGTTTGCCCGCCTGGCCAGCATCGGACGCGAACAGGCGCCCGAGCTGATGAGCTTTCGCGACGTGCAGATGCTGGGCAGCCCGCACGCTGAAGTGATCTTCTCCGCGTATACCGATCTGTTTCGCCGCGCGCGCCAGCTGCTGGTCGACGGCCGGCCGCCGCTCGAGCAGCGCGCCGGCATCAACGCGCGCTGCCACCTGCTGCTCACGCTCGGCGTCACCTCGTTGCGCTGGTGCGCGCGCTACGATCCGGACGACTACGAACTGGTCGGCGAGGAGATGGCGGACATGCTCATCGGCGGACTGTGCGCGGGTGGAATGCGCTGGCACCCGGTCGCGCTGGACGAGGCGCTCGCGCATCCGCCGCTGACCGTCGACAGCACCCAGGACGCGTTCCTGCGCGCGGCCACCGCGCTGATCAATGAACTCGGCTACCGCGGCGCGTCGGTGGACCGCATCTCGGCCCGGCTGAACGTCACCAAGGGATCGTTCTACCATCACAACCCGAACAAGGAGGACCTGATCTCCTCCTGCTTTGCGCGCACTTTCGCCGTGATTCGCCAGGCGCAGATGACGGCCCGCCACGGCCCGGGAAGCGGCTGGGACAAGCTGTGCGCGCTGTCGCGCGCGCTGGTGCGCTACCAGTTTTCCGAGCATGGGCCGCTCTTGCGAATGTCGGCCTGGAGCGAGCTGCCCGAGGACCTGCGCGCGCAGACGCTGCACGCGGTCAATCAGATCGAGCTGCGTTACGCGAGCTTCGTGGTCGAGGGAATGAAGGACGGTTCGATCCGTCCGGTCGACCAGACGGTGGCCGCACTCCTGGTGTCGAACATGGTCAATGCCGCGGTCGTGCTCGACCGGTGGATTCCGGACGTGAGCGCCGACGACGCGGTGGAATTGTTCGCGCGGCCGCTGTTTGTCGGGATCCTGGCGCAGTAGCTTGTTGTCCAGCGGTTGCGGCTGTGTTCGGGCGGCGTCGTCGTCGCGCAAGGCGCGTGCAAAGCACGGCAGATCCACCGGCTCTGGCTTTTTCGTTCCCGCGCAGGCGCACTACTGTCCGGAACAAGTACTTGCCGCTTTGGCAAACGCCTTGATGCTGTTGGCTCTACCACCTGGAAGAGTGACGCGCGACTTGGTCGTGATGAACTGACTCCTTCCCCCTTCCAGGGGGAAGGCTGGGATGGGGGTACGGAGCTTGCAATGGCAGATTCGCCCGCGCGAGTTTCGCACCCCCTCCCTACGCCGGGCGCCCCTAGGCCTCCCCCTAGAAGGA
>DATLGF010000065.1:0-7673 GCA_035540575.1 Noviherbaspirillum sp. | reverse complement strand
CGGGCGCCACGACGACCACGCGGGCTCCGCTCTGGTAGGCCTTGCGCGCCAGGCGGCAGCAGTAGGCGATCTTGTCGGGCAGATCGGTATGGAAATCGATGCGGGTCATCAGAAGCGGAAACCGGGCGGCGCGTTGCCGGTGGCCGGTGGCAATTCGGTCGGTGGGGTCGCCGGCGCGGGCGCGGCGGCAGGCTCTTCCTGTTTCGGCGCGACCGGCTCGACGCGCGGCGCCGCCGGTTCCGGGGCGGGCTGACGATAGTTGCGGGGCAGGCGGCTGGCGGCAGGATAGCCGGCGATCGTCAGCGCGTTGTTCCAGGCATTGGGCTCGTAGCCGCGTTCGCGCGCGCGACCGACGGTCAGCAGCGGGAGGTTGGTGTCGCCGCCGAGCTGGCGTACCTGCGCGATGTCCTCGTTGCTCGTCACGGTCCGTTCGCGGAACGGGATGCCGCGCGCGTTAAGCAGCTTGCGGCCGTCATCGCACGGGAGGCAATCCGCGGTCGTGTAGAGCACGACGGGATGATTACGTGCCGCCTGGGCGAGCTCGTACGGCAGATCGCTTGCGGCGCCACCCGTCGCGGCAGGAGCGGCGCGGGCTTCGGCTTTCGCGCCGGCCGGCGGGGGCACGTCACTGTACGTGACCTTGCCGTCGGGACCGACCCATTTGTACAGTTGCGCGTGCGCCGCGCCGGCGCACAGGACGAGCAAGACAGGCAACAACGGCTGCAGGTGCTTCATGCGATATTCCAAGAGGGGTTAGTGGCCCGCCACACCCATTTTTCGTTTCCGCCGGTTGCGCTCGCCTTCGATCAACTCGGAGTAAAACGAAATCTGGAGTGTGCCGGACCACTAGGCGGCCATGCCGCTGTGGCGCAGCAGGGCATCGATTTTCGGTTCGCGGCCGCGGAAGGCCTTGAACGACTCCAGCGCGGACCGTGCGCCGCCCGCCGCCAGTACTTCGGTCAAAAACTTGAGGCCGGTTTCGACCGACAGCACGCTGCCAGTCTTCTCTCCCGCCTCCTCGAAGGCGCTGTAGGCGTCGGCCGACAGGACTTCGGCCCACTTGTAGCTATAGTATCCCGCCGCATACCCGCCGGCAAAGATGTGCCCGAAGGAATTCTGAAACCGATTGAAAGACGGCGGGATCATCACGGCGACACGCTGCCGGACTTCGTCGAGCACCTGCTGGACCGGTTGGCTGCCGTTCGGATCGTGGTCGAAATGCAAATGCATGTCGAACAGCGCGAACTCGACCTGGCGCAGCGTCTGCAAGCCGGACTGGAAATTCTTCGCCGCGATCATCTTGTCGTACAGCGGGCGCGGCAGCGGTTCGCCGGTATCCACGTGAGCGGTCATCTGCTGCAGCACTTCCCACTCCCAGCAGAAGTTCTCCATGAACTGGGACGGCAGTTCGACCGCATCCCATTCGACGCCGGCAATGCCGGCCACGCCCAGTTCATCGACCCGGGTCAGCATGTGGTGCAGCCCGTGTCCAAACTCGTGGAACAGCGTGATGACTTCGTCGTGCGTGAACAACGCCGGGCGGGTCTTCCCGTTGACGACGGTCGGCTCGGAAAAATTGCAAACCAGATAAGCAACCGGCGTCTGGGTATGCGAAACGAGACGGCGGCGTCCGCGCGCGTCGTTCATCCACGCGCCGCCGCGCTTGCCGTGGCGGGCATACAGGTCCAGGTAGAACTGGCCGACCAGCTCGCCGTCCTTCTCGATGCGGAAGAACTTCACGTCCTTGTGCCAGCACGCCGCAGCATCCGGCCTGACGCTCACGCCGAACAGCGACTGCACGACGCGGAACAGGCCCTCGATCACCTTCGGCTCCGGGAAGTACTGCTTGACCTCCTGCTCGGAGAACGCGTAGCGCTTCTGGCGCAGCTTTTCCGACGCATAGGCGACATCCCAGGCTTCCAGCGTCTCCAGGCCGAGCTCCGCGCGCGCGAAATCGCGCAGCTCGGCCAGATCTTTCTCGGCGAACGGGCGCGCGCGGCGCGCCAGGTCTTCCAGGAAGGCGATCACCTGCTGCGGCGTATCGGCCATCTTCGCCACCAGCGACACTTCCGCGAAGCTGGAAAAGCCCAGCAGCCGCGCCTCTTCCGCGCGCAGCTTCAGGATCTCTTCGATATTGTGCGTGTTATCCCACTCCGCCTTGGCGCCGAGTTCGGACGCCTTGGTCACGTTGGCCCGGTAGATCGCCTCGCGCAGCGCGCGCTTGTCCGCGTATTGCAGGATCGGGAAATAGGACGGGAAGTGCAGCGTGAACTTGTAACCGGGCTTGCCGTCGCGCTCGGCGGCTGCGCGCGCGCCATGCAGCGTGTCCTGCGGCAGGCCGGCGAGGTCGGCCTCGTCCTCGATGAAAAGGGTGAAGTCGTTGGTCGCATCCAGCACGTTTTCCGAGAACTTCGTGCGCAGCGCGGCCAGCTTTTCCTGGATTGCGGCGAAGCGCGCCTTCTTGTCGTCGGGCAGCTCCGCGCCGCCGAGGCGGAAATCGCGCAGCGCGTTCTCGATGATCCGCTTGCGGGCCGGGCTGAGCGTGTCGAACACCGCGCTTTCGCGAATCGCCTTGTATTTGCGGAACAGCGCGAGGTTCTGGCCCAACCCGGTCCAGAACTCGGTGACCTTGGGGAGGTTCTCGTTGTACGCGGCGCGCAGTTCCGGCGAATCCATCACCGAGTTCAGGTGCCCGACCACACCCCAGGCGCGGCTCAAGCGCTCGGTTGCGTTTTCCAGCGGGGCGACGAAGTTCTCCCAGGTGACGTGGTCTTGCGGCTGTTCCAGCTGCGCGACCACCGTGCGGTTTTCGGCCAGGAGTTTGTCGACCGCGGGGCCGACGTGTTCGGGCTTGACCGCCTCAAATCGCGGCAGGTCGGAGAAATCGAGAAGAGGATTCGTGTGTCTGGTCATCAGGTTCTTTCAGCGGCCTCGATTGTGTTGACTAGCAGCATCGTGATCGTCATCGGTCCGACCCCGCCCGGAACAGGCGTGATCCAGCCGGCGACTTCCTTGGCATTGGCGAAATCGACATCGCCGCACAGCTTGCCTTCGTCGTCGCGGTTCATGCCGACGTCGATCACCACGGCACCTGGTTTGATCATATCGGCGGTGACGATGTTGCGCTTGCCGGTGGCGACCACGAGGATGTCGGCATCACGGGTGTGGTGGCCGAGGTCCCGGGTCTTGGAGTTGCAGATGGTGACGGTCGCACCCGCCTGCAAGAGCAGCATCGCCTGCGGCTTGCCGACGATGTTCGACGCGCCCACCACGACCGCATGCGCGCCGCGCACCGGGTAGTCGATCGATTCGAGCATCTTCATCACCCCATACGGCGTGCACGGACGGAACAGCGGCTGGCCGGTCATCAGCAGGCCGGCGTTGCTGATATGGAAGCCGTCGACATCCTTCTCCGGCGCGATCGCCTCGATCACCTTGTGTGCATCGATGTGCGCCGGCAGCGGAAGTTGCACCAGGATGCCGTGGATCTTCGGATCGCTGTTGAGCGCATCGATGCGCGCCAAGAGCGCCTCCTCGCTCAGGTCGGCCTCGTATTTCTCGAACACCGAATGAATGCCGTTGTCTTCGCAGGCCTTGACCTTGTTGCGCACATAGACCTGGGACGCGGGATTGTCGCCGACCAGCACGACCGCCAGTCCGGGCTGCTTGCCCTTGGCAGTGAGCGCGGCCGCGCGCCGTGCGACATCAGCGCGCAATTGTTGGGAGAGGAGGGTTCCGTTGATGAGTTGGGCGGGCATGGCAGGTAGACGGGCGGGATGGGAAAAGCGGAATTATAAGGTGGGCGAAGCGGGCGTCCCGTCTGGAGCGGCGGAAGCCGCGCTGCTGCACTGCACCACAAAATCCCGCATTATGAAAAGACGTATCGCTATTTGAAAAAAGAAAAACTGCTGTTAAACTCTTTTCACCGCGCACCACGCCGGCCAGATCTTGTCCAAATCCCCACGCCGAGACCCGCTCGGAGCCCCCACCAGAGGAGACGCACGATGTCCGCCCAGCTTGACCAGGTATTGGCGCAAGCCGCCAACGATCCCGATGTAATGGAAACGCAGGAATGGCTCGACGCCCTTGAGGCCGTGATCGACACCGAGGGTCCCGAGCGTGCGCATTACCTGATGGAGCGCATGGTCGATCTGGCCCGCCGCCGCGGCGCCCATATCCCGTTCTCGGCCAACACCGCCTACGTCAACACGATCCCCGCCCACCTGGAAGAACACTGTCCCGGCAACCTCGAATATGAGGAGCGCCTGCGCTCCTGGATGCGCTGGAACGCCATGGCGATGGTGGTGAAGGCCAACCGTGCCGATGGGGACCTCGGCGGCCACATCTCCTCGTTTGCGTCGCTGGCCAACATGCTGGGCATCGGCTTCAACCACTTCTGGCACGCGCCGACCGAAGAGCACGGCGGCGACCTGCTGTACATCCAGGGCCATTCCTCTCCCGGCATCTACGCTCGCGCCTTCCTGGAGGGGCGCCTGTCCGAAGACCAGATGCTGAACTTCCGCCGCGAGGTAGACGGCAAGGGCCTGTCGTCCTACCCGCACCCGAAGCTGATGCCCGATTTCTGGCAGTTCCCGACGGTGTCGATGGGCCTCGGCCCGCTGATGGCGATCTACCAGGCGCGCTTCCTGAAGTATCTGCACGCGCGCAGCATCGCCAAGACCGACAATCGCAAGGTCTGGGCCTTCCTTGGTGACGGTGAAATGGACGAGCCGGAATCGATGGGCGCGATCGGCGTGGCCGGACGCGAGCAGCTCGACAACCTGGTGTTCGTCGTCAACTGCAACCTGCAGCGCCTGGACGGCCCGGTGCGCGGCAACGGCAAGATCATCCAGGAACTGGAAGGCGAGTTCCGCGGCGCCGGCTGGAACGTGATCAAGGTCATCTGGGGCAGCTACTGGGACGAGCTGCTCGCGCGCGACAAGGAAGGCATCCTGCAGCGCGTGATGATGGAAACCGTCGACGGCGAATACCAGAACTACAAGGCCAAGGACGGCGCGTACGTGCGCAAGCACTTCTTCGGCAAGCATCCGAAGCTCCTGGAGATGGTGTCGCGCATGTCGGACGACGACATCTGGCGCCTGAACCGCGGCGGCCATGATCCGCACAAGATCTACGCCGCGTTCAAACGGGCGCAGGAGCACACCGGCCAGCCGACCGTGCTGCTGGTCAAGACCATCAAGGGCTTCGGCATGGGCAAGTCGGGCGAGGCGCGCAACACCGCGCACCAGACCAAGAAGCTCGACGACGCCGCCGTGCGCGAGATGCGCGACCGCTTCAACATCCCGATTCCGGACGACAAGCTGCCGGAAATCCCGTTCTTCAAGCCGTCCGACGATGCGCCGGAAATGAAGTACCTGCACGAGCGCCGCAAGGCCCTAGGCGGCTACCTGCCGCAGCGCCGCGTGAAGGCCGAGGAAAGCCTGCCGGTGCCGCCGCTGTCGGCGTTCCAGGCGGTGCTCGATCCGACCGCCGAAGGCCGCGAAATCTCGACGACGCAGGCGTACGTGCGCATCATCACAGCCCTCCTGCGCGATGCGAACCTCGGCCAGCGCGTCGTGCCGATCCTGGTCGACGAAGCGCGCACCTTCGGCATGGAAGGCCTGTTCCGCCAGATCGGCATCTACAGCCAGCAGGGCCAGCTGTACGAGCCGGTCGACCGCGACCAGGTGATGTACTACCGCGAGGACAAGGCCGGCCAGATCTTGCAGGAAGGCATCAACGAAGCGGGCGCGATGAGCTCCTGGATCGCCGCGGCGACGTCGTATTCGACGAACAACCGCATCATGATCCCGTTCTACATCTTCTACTCGATGTTCGGGCTGCAGCGCGTCGGCGACCTGGCCTGGGCCGCTGGCGACATGCGCGCGCGCGGCTTCCTGCTCGGCGGCACCGCCGGCCGCACGACCCTGAACGGCGAGGGCCTGCAGCACGAGGACGGCCACAGCCACGTCATGGCGTCGACGATCCCGAACTGCATTCCGTACGACCCGACCTTCGCGCACGAAGTCGCGGTGATCATCCATGACGGCTTGAAGCGCATGGTCGAGAACCAGGAGGATGTGTTCTATTACATCACCCTGATGAATGAGAACTACAGCCATCCGGGCTTGAAGCCGGGCCAGGAAGAGGGCATCCTGAAGGGCCTGTACCTGCTGCAGCAGGGCGATGCAAACGCGAAGAAGCGGGTGCAGCTGATGGGCTCCGGCACGATCCTGCGCGAGGCGATCTTCGCCGCCGAACTGCTGCAGAACGACTGGGGCATCGCCGCCGACGTCTGGTCCGCGCCTTCGTTTACCCTGCTGGCGCGCGACGGCCAGGACGCCGACCGCTGGAACCTCGTCCACCCGCTCGAGCAGCCGCGCCTGCCGTACGTCACGCAGCAGCTGCAGGGCACGTCCGGGCCGATCGTCGCCACTTCCGACTACATGCGCACGTTCGCCGAGCAGATTCGCGCCTTCATGCCGAAGGGCCGCACCTACAAGGTCTTGGGTACCGACGGCTTCGGCCGTTCCGACAGCCGGGCCAAGCTGCGCGAATTCTTTGAGGTAAATCGTTACTACGTGACGGTCGCCGCGCTGAAGGCGCTCGCCGAAGACGGTACGATCGAAGCTTCGGTGGTGGCGGACGCAATCCGGAAGTACGGCATCGATCCGAACAAGCCCAATCCGGTAACGCTGTAAGCATAGAGATTTCTCTTTCAAGATCGACGGCCGGTTCCTTTCTCCATACAGGGGGATGAGCGCGGGGTTTCGCAAAGCATGCTTTGCGCCACGCAAATCCGAGCAGCTTGCAAGCTGTGAGGCGGGCGGGCCAGGGAGGGGGGCGAGCTTGGGCCTGGCAAAGTCGTTCGCTCGGACTCAGTACCCCATCCCGACCCTCGCCCCGGCAGGGGAAGGGGCGGGCTGGTGATAGAACAAAAAACGGAGCACACAAGATGAGCTTGCAGGAAGTCAAAGTCCCGGATATCGGCGATTTCAGTGAAGTGGAGGTGATCGAGTTGCTGGTCAAGCCCGGCGACACGATCAAGGTGGACCAGTCGCTCGCGACCGTCGAATCCGACAAGGCCAGCATGGAGATCCCGTCCAGCCATGCCGGCGTTGTCAAGGAAGTGAAGATCAAGGTCGGCGACAAGGTCTCCGAGGGTTCGCTGTTGCTGGTGGTGGAATCCGAAGCTGGCGCCGCGGCGCCGGCGCCTGCCCCGGCAGCCGCACCGGCACCGGCACCGGCAGCCGCGCCGGCCCCGGCCGCCGCCTCCGCGCCCGCGCCCGCGGGCGCGCCGGAGGAGGTGTTCGTTCCCGATATCGGTGATTTCCAGGACGTGGAGGTCATCGAGCTGATGGTCAAGCCGGGCGATGCCGTGAAGGTCGACCAGTCGCTGATGACGGTGGAATCGGACAAGGCCAGCATGGAAATTCCGTCGACCCATGCCGGCGTCGTGCAGGACATCAAGGTCAAGGTGGGCGACAAGGTATCCAAGGGTTCGTTGATCCTGACGCTGGCCGGTGCGGCTGGCGCGCCTGCACCCGCGCCTTCCGCTGCGGCTCCGGCCCCTGCCGCGACCCCGCCGGCGCCGGCGCCCGCCGCGCCGCCGGCCGCCGCCCGCGTTGCGCCCACCGCCGCGCTGGAGCCGGTCGAACGGAACGGCGTGAAAC
>DATLGF010000064.1:0-2956 GCA_035540575.1 Noviherbaspirillum sp. | reverse complement strand
GTTCATCACGTGCAAGGCGCCCTTCGGGGCGCTTTTTGTTTCTGGTTGGTACCGCCGAACGGACGAAAAAAAGCCCCGCAGCGGCGGGGCCTTTTCGGCGGAGGCGGCGCCCAGCGCCGCTCGCACCAATTACTTCTTTGCCGCGCGCGCTGCCTTGGCCACCGGCTGGGTGAACTGGGTCACCGCATTGTTCAGATTGGCCTCCAACGTCTCGACCGCCTGCTTGGTGGATTTGGTCATCTGCTCGTAGCCGGCGCTGGCGTTGCCGATTGCCGACTTCAGCAGGGCGACGGCGTTTTCAGAGCCGCCCGGTGCGTTCTTCGTGACTTCCTCAACCAGTTCCAGCAGCTTGCGGCTGGATTCGGCAACCTGCGCTTCGGCGGCCTTGTGGAATTCGGCCTGCACGCCGCTGGCAATGCTGGCCAGGTGGCGGCCGTAAGACAGCGCCTTTTCGGCGTTCGGCTGAGCCTGCGCGGCAGCCAGGCTCATCCATTCCTGCGCATCCTTGGCGGCGAGCAGCTGGCGTGCATTCGCGGCGGACTCTTCCAGCGAGGCCCTGGCGGCTTCGAGATTCAATTCGACAACCTTTTCCACGCTCTCGAAGGTCTTGCTGGTCAGGCTGCTCAGCAGGGCGAGCTGGGCTTCGAGGCTGGCTTTGGAAGCGGCGGAAAACTGTTCGGGGATCGCAAACATTTCGTCTCCTACGGAGGGGGTTCCAGGAATGGCGCAAAAAATGCGAGGCGTTTTGTGCATCGCAACAATCGCGCATTCTACGTTGATCACGCCTGGTGTCAACCGATTTTTTGTGCTTCGCAATAAAATGCGCCACGTTGCCGTGTGTCAACGTGCCGCGCAGGACAGGAGCATATTGGCAAGCCCTCCCGTGCTACACTCGCCGCTACTTTACGTATACGTCAATTCCCCCCTTGAAGGCCTTCTACAGCGACCATTTCGTGCTGCCGCTTCCGCAGGGCCACCGATTCCCGATGCAGAAGTACCGCATGGTGCGCGACGCCGTTCTGCACCAGCTCGCCATGGTTGAACTCAGTCCGGCGCCGGCGGCAAGCGATGGGGTGCTGGCGCTGGCCCATCATCCGGAGTACATACGCCGTATCGCGGAAGGCGCGACAAGCGACGAGGAGCAGAAGGCGATCGGTTTTCCGTGGTCGCCGCAGATGGTTGAACGCGCGCGCCGCTCGGTGGGCGCGACCATCGCCGCCTGCCGGGCCGCGCTTGACCATGGCGCCGGCGCGAATCTCGCCGGAGGTACGCACCATGCCTATGCCGATTGCGGCGGCGGCTTTTGCGTTTTCAACGACGCTGCAGTGGCGGCCCGCCTGATGCAGGCCGAGCGGCGCGCGGCGCGGGTGGCGATCATCGACCTCGACGTCCACCAGGGCAATGGCACCGCCGCCATCCTCTCCCGCGACGACAGTGTGTTTACGCTCTCGCTGCACGGCGCGTCGAACTACCCGTTCGACAAGGAATGCAGCGACCTTGACGTGCCGCTCGCCGACGGCACCGGCGACGCCGAATATCTGCACGCCCTCGGCGATGCGCTGGACGAGCTGGCGCGTCGTTTCGCGCCGCAGCTCATCATCTACCTGGCCGGCGCCGATCCGCACGAAGGCGATCGCCTCGGACGGCTCAAGCTCACGACGGAAGGCCTGCGCCGGCGCGATGCCATGGTGTTCGAGTTCGCCGCGCGTCGTCGCTTGCCGGTGGCGGTGACGATGGCCGGCGGCTACGGTCGCGCGATCGAGGACACCGTCGCGGTGCATGTCCAGACCCTCGCCGAGGCCGCACGCTACGCGGCGGCCTGGGAAGGAAAGCTGCGATGAGCGAAACCGGACTGAGCCGGACGTCGAGCCATACCGGCCGTACCGCCATCCCGTTCGTGTTCGTGCTGATCTGGAGCACGGGCTTCGTGGTCGCGAAGTTCGGCCTGCCGTATGCGCCTCCGCTGACCTTCCTGCTGCTGCGCTTTGCCGGCGTCCTGATTGTGCTGCTGCCGCTGATCTGGATACTGCGCCTGCCGTGGCCGCAAGGCCAGATTCATCACATCGCCGTGGCCGGCGTGCTGCTGCAGGCCGGCTATCTGGGCGGCGTCTGGTATGCGATCTGGCTTGGCATGCCGGCCGGCCTGTCGGCGCTCATCGTCGGCATGCAGCCTGTGCTGACGGCGCTGTTCGCTTCGTTCGTCGGCGAGTCGGTCGATCGCAGGCAATGGACGGGCCTTGGCTTCGGTCTCGCCGGCGTCGCCTTGGTGGTCGCCGACAAGGTATCGCTGACCGGCTTATCATGGCAGAGCATTGTGCTGTGCACATTTGCCTTGCTGGCGATCACCGCCGGCACGCTATACCAGAAGCGCTATTGCGCGAGTTTCGACCTGCGCACCGGAACCGTGATCCAGTTCGGTGCCTCGTTCCTGGTCATGCTGCCGCTGGCGCTGGCGTTCGAAGGCCTCGATCCCGCTTTCTCCGCCGTGCAGTGGACGCCCCAGTTCATCGGGGCGTGGCTGTGGGCGGTGCTTGCGTTGTCGATCGGCGCGATCTTCCTGCTGTTCGCGCTGATCCGCAGGAGCGCAGCAACCGAGGTCACAACATTGATGTACCTGACCCCGCCGACCACGGCCGTCATGGCCTGGCTGATGTTCGGGGAAGCGTTCAGCGTGCGTGCGATGGTCGGCATGGCGCTGGCTGTCACTGGCGTAGCACTCGTGGTGAAAAAACAATATGAGACCTGAACCCCGCAAGCGCAGCGACTATCTGCATTTCCACACGATCAGCACGCGCTGGATGGATAACGACGCCTATGGGCACGTCAACAACGTCGTCTACTACAGCTGGTTCGACACGGTGGTCAATCGCTTCCTGGTCGCGGGCGGCGGGCATGTCTTCGTCTTCACGGAAGATGCCGACCTCGTAGCGTACGCTGGTGTTCCCGAGCGTGGCCA
>DATLGF010000063.1:0-8654 GCA_035540575.1 Noviherbaspirillum sp. | reverse complement strand
AGACAAGGAAGCCGTCACGCGCGAGCATTTCAGCGTACTTCGCGGCCTGCTGGAAGGCGGCGGTGTCGGTGATCAGGTGATCGGCGGGCATCACGAGCAGGCAGGCATCCGCATCCTGCCTGAGCGCCCACAGCGCCGCGGCAGCGACGGCGGGCGCGGTATTGCGGCCCACCGGCTCGAGCAGGTAGTGCGGCATGAAATCCTGCTTGGCGAGTTCCTCGCGCGTGCGCAGGTAGTACTCGCGATTGGTCACCACCAGGGACATGCCGCCGGGGCTGGTAGTCTGGGCGCGCTCGCAGGTCTGTGCAATCAGGCTCTTGCCGCCTCCGATACGCATGAAAGGCTTGGGGTGCGCTTCGCGCGAAACCGGCCACAGGCGCGTGCCCGCGCCGCCGGAAAGAATGATTGGAATTAACATGATATAAGCGAGTGTTGGTGCGACCACATGGGGTTACATACATGGGCTGCATACAAGGGACACTCTTTTATAGAGCACGGGTTTTTTTATCCTTTTGTCATTCAACAAACGGCGTGCTCCTTGTTTTTTTCACGTCAACGTTTATTGATGTCAACCTACGTCATCGGTGATATCCAGGGCTGCGGCGAGCGGCTGGAAGTGCTCCTGCGCAAGATCGAGGAAGAGGATGCGGGCGCGTCCTTCGTGTTCGTCGGAGATCTTGTGAACCGCGGTCCCCGTTCGCTGGAAACCCTGCGCCGGGTGCGCGCGCTGGGCGAGCGGGCCCGCACCGTACTAGGCAATCACGATCTGCATCTGCTCGCGGTCGCAAACGATATCCGCGCGCCGCATCGCAGCGACACGCTGGATCCGATTCTTCAGGCGGCGGACAGCCGTGAACTGCTCGACTGGCTGCGCAAGCAGCCGCTGGCGCTCGAGGTCAACGGCCACCTGGTCGTGCACGCCGGCGTGCTGCCGCAGTGGACGGCGGCGCAGACGCTTGCGCTTGCGCAGGAAGTGGAGTCGGTGCTGCGCGGCCCGGACTGGGTGGAATTTCTGAAGCGCATGTACGGCAACACGCCGGCGCGCTGGTCAGACGATCTAGAAGGCGCCGACCGGTTGCGCTGCATCGTCAATGCGCTCACGCGGCTGCGCTTCTGCAGCGCGGACGGCACGATGGAACTCACTTCGAAGGGTGTGGAGACGGAGATGCCGGGCTATATGCCATGGTTCGATGTGCCGGGCCGCAAGACCGAGGCGGTCACCGTGGTGTTCGGTCACTGGTCCACGCTCGGCCTCGTGCTGCGGCCGAATCTGATCAGCCTGGATACCGGCTGCCTGTGGGGCGGCAAGCTTACGGCGGTGCGGTTATCGGACCGGCACGTGGTGCAGGTCAACTGCCCGCAGTATCAGGCGCCTGGCTCGGTCTGAACTTCTGCGGTCGGGATGCCCAGCGCCGGCGCGATCGCGGCGCGGGCCGCATTCGCAAGGTCGCGCCGGTGCGCGCCATGCGGCGTGGGGATAGGCGCAAGCAGTCTCAGCTCGGCAACGATGGGCGGGCCGCCGAGGATCATCCACAGGCTCTGCGGGAAGGTGATCGGGACAACGTAGCGGATCGATTCGGCGTAGTTGCCTGCCCGGTCGAGATAGCGCAATGCAAACGGCTGCACCGGCACCGCCGCTTCAATCGCCGCCTCGAACAGGTTAGCGTGGAACGGGTGCAGGCTGCCCTGCTCGGAGACCGTTCCTTCCGGAAAGAACGCGACATGCTCGCCCGCATGCAGGCTCTCGACCAGGCCCTGGTAGATGCGCCGCACGTCGCGCAGCCGCCCGCGTTCGATGAAGATCGTGCCGACCTGTTCGCACAGCCAGCCGATCAGAGGCCATTTGCGGATCTCTGACTTCGCGACGAACCGGCACGGATGCATCGCGTTGATCACGAAGATGTCGAGCCAGGAATGGTGGTTGGCGACGATGAGCGCACGCGGCAGGTCTTCCGCCTCGTCGTTGCGGATCACGCGCAGCTCGACACGGCAGATGCGCAATAGCGCGTGCGACCAGCGGCGGATATGGTGCTCGCGGCCGCGCACGTCGACGAAGGGAAAGATCAGCGCGCAGGTGGCCAGCCCGCGGAACAGGTGGAGGATCAGCCAGAGGAGGCGCAAGAGTCTCATGCGAGCGGAAGGGCCCGCGCTTTCAGGCGCATCACCGTCGCCCGATTGCGCTCGCAAGCAGCACCCTTACCCACGCTGATACGCAACCCGTCCCGCCACCACCGTCGCGCGCACCTGCCCTTCCAGCTCGTATCCGATGAAAGGCGTGTGCTTGCCCTGGCTGGCGAGCGCCTTCGCTTCCACCTTCCAGCGCGCGTACGGATCGAACACGCAGAGATCGGCCGCGGCACCTCGCGTCAGCGCACCGGCCGCAAGACCAGCCACACGCGCGGCATCGGACGTGATCCTGGCAATCGCCGTGGACAGGCCCTTGTCGCCCAGGCACTCCCCGGCCCACTTGAGCGTGAGCGGCAGCAGCAGTTCCAGTCCAGTCGCACCGGGCGTCGCTTCGCCGAACGGCAGCAGTTTTTCATCGTCGTCTACCGGCGTGTGGTCGGAGCAGATCGCATCGATGGTGCCGTCGGCGAGTGCGGCGCGAATCGCGTCGCGGTCGCGTTGCTCACGCAGCGGGGGCGTCAGGCGGGCGTTCGAATCGAAGAAGCCGATGTCGAGATCGGTCAGGTGGATGTGATGCACGCCGACATCGCAGCTGACCGGCAGACCCTCCTTCTTCGCCGCACGCATCAACTCCAGCCCGGCGGCGGAGGAGATGCGGCACAAGTGCACGCGGGCGCCGGTCGCGCGCACCAGTTCGAAGATGGTGTACAGGGCGATCGTCTCGGCCATCACCGGCACCCCGGCCAGCCCCAGGCGAGACGCCACCGCGCCGCTGTGCGCATTGCCGTTGCGGCCCAGGTGCGGGTCTTGCGGACGCAGCCAGACGGTGTAGCCGAAGGTCTTCGCATACTGCAGCGCGCGCAGCATCACGGTGGTGTCGCCGATCGGCTGCTCGGCCTGGGCAAAGCCGATGCAGCCCGCCTCGGTCAGTTCGGCCATCTCGGTCAGCGCCTCGCCGCGCAGGCCCATTGTCAGCGCGCCGAGCGGATACACGTTGGCCTGGTTCAGGTTGCGCGCGCGGTGCTTGAGCATCTCCACCAGGCCGGGTTCGTCCAGAACGGGGTCGGTATCGGGCGGGCACAGCAGACTGGTCACGCCGCCCTGCATCGCCGCCTGCATTTCCGATTCCAGCGTGGCCTTGTATTCGTAGCCGGGCTCGCGCAGGCGGGCAGAAAGGTCAACCAGGCCGGGCACGACGATCATGCCGGCGGCGTCGATCGTCTGGTCGGCCGTGAATCCGGCGGGTGCTTCTCCAACCGCGGCAATCCGGCCGTCGGCGATGTAGACGTTTCTCTGCGCGTCGATGCCGTTGGCCGGATCGATCACGCGGCCATTCTTGATCTCGATTTTCATGCTTTAGTTACCTGCCAGTATGCTCATCACCGCCATGCGCACCGCAATGCCGAAGGTCACCTGCGGAAGAATCACCGCCTGGGCGCCGTCGGCCACGGCGGAGTCGATCTCCACGCCGCGGTTCATTGGTCCGGGGTGCATCACGATCGCGTCAGGCTTGGCCAGCGCCAGCCGCTCCGGCGTCAGGCCGTAGCTCTTGAAGAATTCCTGGGCCGAGGGCAGCAAGGCGCCGGACATGCGCTCGTTCTGCAGGCGGAGCATGATGATGACGTCCACGTCCTTCAGGCCCTGGTTGATGTCGGTGAACACGCGCACGCCCATCTGCTCCAGCCCGCCCGGCAGCAGTGTGCGCGGGCCGATCGCGCGCACTTCCGGCACGCCCAGGGTGGTGAGCGCATGGATGTCGGAGCGCGCAACCCGGCTGTGCAGGATGTCGCCGACGACCGCCACGCGCAGGTTCGTGAAATCCTTCTTGTAGTGGCGGATCGTGTACATGTCCAGCAGGCCCTGGGTTGGGTGCGCATGGCGGCCGTCGCCGGCGTTGACGACATGCACGTGGCTCTGCTTCGTGTCGATCAGGTGCTTGGCAATCAGGTAGGGCGCGCCCGACTGCGCATGCCGAACCACGAACATGTCGGCATGCATGGCCGAGAGGTTGTCGATGGTGTCGAGCAGCGATTCGCCCTTGGAAGTGCTGGAGGCCGCGATGTTCAGGTTGATCACGTCGGCCGACAGACGCTTGGATGCGATCTCGAATGTGGTGCGGGTACGCGTCGAATTCTCGAAGAACAGGTTGAAGACGCTCTTGCCGCGCATGAGCGGCACCTTCTTCACTTCGCGGTCGCCGATGCTGACGAACGAGGATGCGGTATCGAGGATGTGCGTGATGACAGACCGGGGCAGGCCTTCGATGGTGAGCAGGTGCTGCAGCTCGCCATTCTTGTTCAGTTGCGGGTTATGCATGTTTCACCGTCAGGGAGAGGCGGCCGTCTTCGGCACGCTTCAGATCGAGTTTCTGGTCCTTCGCGAGACTTACCGTCTGCGCGACGAAATCGGCCGCCACAGGCAGCTCCCGTCCGCCCCGGTCGACCAGCGCGGCGAGCATGATGCGCGCAGGGCGCCCGTAGTCGAACAGTTCGTTGATCGCTGCACGCGTGGTGCGGCCGGTATAGAGCACGTCGTCCACGAGCAGGATCGTCGCGCCCTCCACGCTGAACGGGATCTGGGTCGGCTGCACCTCGGCATGCAGGCCCTTCTCGGCATAGTCGTCACGATAGAACGAGACGTCGATGAAGCCGACCGGCTGCGTGGTCTGGAGTTCGGCGGCGAGCCGCTCGGCCAGCCAGGCGCCGCCGGAGTAGATGCCGACGATGGCAATGGCGGCAGGATCGCCGGTCTCGGCCAGCCCGGCCTTGACGCGGTCGGCGAGCACCCGGTACAGGGCCTCGGCGTCGAATTCAGGATTCGGCATGGTCATTGAAGTATTGTTGGAGAATGATTGCGGCCGCTTCGGCATCGATGGTTTCGCCGCGCCGCTGCTGCAGCACGGCCGACGAGTAACGCTCGTCCACCAGCGTGGTCGCCACGCCGAAACGGCCGTTCAATTGATTTGCGAAGCGGCGGCATCGCACGCTCATCTCGTGCTCGGCGCCGTCCGGATGCATCGGCAGGCCGACGATGCAACGCTTCGGCTGCCAGGCCTCGATCAGCTTGCCGATCGCTTCGAACTTTGCATCGTTGGTCGCGGCCTGGATCACCGTCAACGGCTGGGCATGACGCGTCAGCGAATTGCCGACCGCCACGCCGATGCGCTTGAGGCCGAAATCGAATGCCAGTACGGTTTCCACGACAGGGGTTGGATACGAGGCGGTCCGGGTCAGGCATGGCCCGCCACACCGGCCAGCATCGCTGGATCGATGCCGAGCAGCTTCATCGCGGCAACAAAGCGCTGCTCCGGGGGGAGCTCGAACATGATTGCCGGGTCGGCACGCACGGTGAGCCAGCCGTTGTTGACGATTTCCTGCTCGAGCTGGCCGGCGCTCCAGCCTGCGCAACCCAGCGTGATCAGCAGGCGGCGCGGGCCGCGGCCGGTCGCTACCGCCTCGAGGATGTCGCGCGAAGTGGTGAGGGCCACTTCCTCGCTGACCTTCAGCGTCGACGAGTACGGCCCATGCTGTGTATGCAGCACGAAGCCGCGCTCGACCTGGACCGGTCCGCCGAACAGCACCGGCTGGTCACCCAGCGCGCTTTCCGACGGCGCGATCTCCAGCTTGAGGTCCACCCGTTCGAGCAGCGTTGCAACCGTCATGTCGGTCGGCTTGTTGACGATGACGCCCAGCGCACCTTCGGCATTGTGTTCGCACAGATACACCAGCGTGCCGCCGAACACCGGGTCGAGCATCGACGGCATGGCGATCAGGAAATGGTCGGCGAGCTGAAAGTCGGATCCGGGGCTGGCGTTGGCGGCCCCGGAAAAGTCGGGCGCGTCCTGCGGGGCGCCAGGAGATGAGGAAAATGCGCGGGACTTGCTGGGTTTGACCATGCTGGCCATTTTATCAGCTTTGGTGTGCCGGCCGGCTTGGCCGGGCGGGCGGGCGATCGTCGAAGCTGATGCGAGTTTGGGGTCGATTGCGTTGATGTGGACATGTCAATCAGTGGCGTCCCCCTCCGCGGCCGCCGCGAAGGCGCATTGCTGTCCGGAATTAGTTCGTTGACCTCATCCGCTTGCTCTGCGCCCTCGCTTGCCAGGGCGATGAGATCCCTCACTACGTTCGGGACGACAGGAATCGGGCGATGGCACGCCTTACGCGCCACCCCTTCCCAACATCACGATCAAGTCGCGCATCGCTCTTGCACGTGGCGGAGCCGGCCAGAACAAGGCGTTGCCTGAATCCGCACAAGTATTCCGAACAGGAGTGCGCCCGCGCAGAAACGACATTGCCTCAGGACGCACTCACCCGGTTGCTCACATATCCCGAAATCAACTCCAGCAAACGCTCTTCCTGATACGGCTTGCCGAGGTACTCGTTGACGCCCAGCTCGAGCGCGTAATTGCGATGCTTGCCGGCCGTGCGCGAGGTGATCATGATGATCGGAATATGACGGGTACGCTGATCGTCGCGCACGTTGCGGGTCAAGTCGAAGCCGTCCATGCGCGGCATTTCGATATCCACCAGCATCACGTCCGGCGTGATCGACTGCAATTGCTCGAGCGCGTCGACGCCGTCCTTGGCGAGCACCACCTGATAGCCTTCACGCGAGAGCAGGCGTTGCGTGACGCGGCGCACGGTGAGGGAATCGTCGACCACCATCACGATGTTCTGCGTGCGCAGGCCCTGCACCGGCTCGGGATCGGCCACGCGCGGCGCAGCGTGGGACAGTTCGGCCACCGCGCCCATGTGCTGCGGTGCGTCCGAGTCGATCAGCCGCGGGGCGCGCATGTCGTCGAGGGCGGCGCGCTGGGCCAGCGGCACCGGGTTCAGGATCAGCACGATGTCGCCGGAACCGAGCACGGTTGCGCCTGCAATGCCGATCATCCGCGCAAGCTGCGGGCCGATGTTCTTGACCACCACTTCGCGGTTGCCGACGACTTCGTCCACATGCAGGGCCACGCGTTCGCTGCCGCTCTTGAGAATCATCACAGGCGTGTACTGCTGGGCCACCGGGGCTGCCTTGGTATCGCCGAGCAGCGCAGACAGGTAGTGGATGGCCACGCGCTGTCCCTGCCACATCACCGCACCCTCGTTGTACGCGGCCGCCAGTGCATTTGCCTTCAGCTGCTGGACCTGCTCCACGAGCACGGAGGGCACCGCATAGGTCTTGCCGCCGGTGCTCAGGATCACGACCTGGGTGACTGCAAGCGTCAGCGGCAGGCGGATCGTGAAGCGCGTGCCGCGCCCCGGTTCGGAATGCGATTCGACCCGGCCGCCCAGTGTGGCGGCTTCGGAGCGGACCACGTCCATGCCGACGCCGCGGCCAGCGAGCTCGGTGATTTCTTCCGCCGTCGAGAATCCGGGATGGAAGATCAGGTCGGCAACTTCGCCGTCGGTAGCCGGCGTGTCCGGGCCGATCAGCCCGAGGCGCTCGCCCTTGGCGCGGATGCGGGCCAGGTTCAGTCCCTGACCGTCGTCGGAGAATTGCAGGACGACCTCGTTGCCCTCCTGGCGCACTTCAACCAGCAGTTCGCCGATCTCGTTCTTGCCGGCCGCGCGTCGCGCTTCGCGTGACTCGATGCCGTGCACGATTGCATTGCGCAGCAGGTGCTCGAACGGGCCGGCCATCTTTTCCAGCACGCCGCGGTCGACTTCCACGCCGCCGCCGCGGATGTCCAGGTTGACCCGCTTGTCCACTTCCTTGGCGGCCTGGCGGGTGACGCGGAACAGGCGCTCCGAAATGCTGGCGAACTGCACCATCCGAACGCGCATCAGATCCTGCTGCAATTCGCGCGTCAGCCGGGCCTGGGTGCCCAGGTCGCCGGTCGCGCTGTCGAGCGTACGGGACAGCGTGTGGTGCACCGAGCCGACGTCGTTGACGCTCTCGGCCATCATCCGGGTCAGCTCCTGCAGGCGGGTGAAGCGGTCGAACTCGAGCGGGTCGAACTCGCGGTCGCCCGATTGCTGCATGCGCGAAGCAATCTGTGACTCGGCCTGCATCTCAATCTCGCGCAACTGCTCGCGCAGGCGGCCGACGTTCTCGGTCAGTTCGCCCAGGGACTGGCGCAGGGTCCCGACCTCGGTTTCCAGGCGCGAGCGCGAGATCGAGACTTCACCGGCCTGGTTGACCAGGCGGTCGAGGATGTCGGCGCGCACGCGAACCAGCGGGGTCGAACCGGCCGGCGTTGCCACCTGCCGTTCGGGCGCTGTCGCGAGCGATGTCCTGGCGAGCGCCGGAACGAGCGGCTGCAGCGTCGGCGCATCCGATTCCGGCTGCGGCGCCTGGAAGGCGGCGGCCGCTTCGGCTGCGGCGGCCTTGCGCGCACCGGGATTCTGCAGTTCCTCGAACATCTGCAGGCCCTGGTCGTGGCGAGCCAACAGGTCGTCGATGGCGATACCCGACGGCAGGCCGAGACGCATGATGTTCTCGGCACGCGTTTCCATGTCGTGCAGATGCTGGCCGAGATTCATCGCGCCGGCCATGCGCGCGCTGCCCTTGAGGGTATGCAGCAGGCGCAGCAG
>DATLGF010000062.1:0-3318 GCA_035540575.1 Noviherbaspirillum sp. | reverse complement strand
GCTGGAAGCCGTGATCGCCGCCGCCGGCGCCGAGGGCGACGCCGAGCACCTGCTGGAGATCGCCGCCGACGCGCTGCGCCTGCCGCCGTGGGACGCCAAGATCGAGCACCTGTCGGGCGGTGAGAAGCGCCGCGTGGCGCTGTGCAAGCTGCTGCTGTCGCGCCCCGACATGCTGCTGCTGGACGAGCCGACCAACCACCTCGATGCAGAATCGGTGGACTGGCTCGAGCAGTTCCTCACGCGCTTCCCCGGCACCGTTGTGGCTGTGACCCACGACCGCTACTTCCTCGACAACGCCGCCGAGTGGATTCTCGAACTCGACCGCGGCCACGGCATCCCCTGGAAGGGCAATTACAGCTCCTGGCTCGATCAGAAAGAGACGCGCCTGAAGCAGGAAGAGTCGAGCGAATCGGCGCGCCAAAAGGCGTTGAAGAAAGAACTGGAATGGGTGCGCCAGAATCCGAAAGGCCGCCAGGCCAAGAGCAAGGCACGTTTGGCCCGCTTTAACGAACTCTCAGACCACGAATACCAGAAGCGCAACGAGACGCAGGAAATCTTCATCCCGGTGGCCGAGCGCCTCGGTAATGAAGTAATCGAGTTCAAGAATGTCTCGAAGGCCTATGGCGACCGCCTGCTGATCGACAACCTGTCGTTCCGGATCCCGGCCGGTGCGATCGTCGGCATCATCGGTCCCAACGGCGCCGGCAAGTCCACGCTGTTTCGCATGATCGCCGGCAGGGAAAAGCCGGATTCCGGCGAGATCGTCGTCGGCCCGACCGTCAAGTTGTCGCTGGTGGACCAGTCGCGCGAGGAGTTGTCGAACAAGAAGACCGTCTGGGAAGACATCTCCAATGGCGCCGACATCCTCACCGTCGGCCGTTTCGAGATGCCGTCGCGCGCCTATCTGGGCCGCTTCAACTTCAAGGGCGCCGACCAGCAGAAGATCGTCGGCAATCTTTCGGGCGGCGAACGCGGACGCCTGCACCTGGCCAAGACCCTGCTCATGGGCGGCAACGTGCTGCTGCTCGATGAACCGTCGAACGACCTGGATGTGGAAACCCTGCGCGCGCTGGAAGATGCGCTGCTGGAATTCGCCGGCAGCGTGATGGTGATCTCGCACGACCGCTGGTTCCTCGACCGCATCGCCACCCACATCCTCGCGTTCGAGGGCGATTCACAGGTGGTGTTCTTCGACGGGAACTACCAAGAGTACGAGGCCGACAAGAAAAAGCGGCTGGGCGAGGAAGCGGCCAAGCCGAAGCGCATCCGTTACAAGCCGATCACCCGCTGACGGAAGGAAATCCGACGCGAGCCAAAAGCCGGCGCAAGCCGTCATGCCGTTCACTCGAGGCCTCGCCACTTGACCTCAAACCGGGACGTCACCCCGGCGAAAGCCGAGGTCCAGTGGCGCGGATGCAGAGCCGGCACGTCGTTGAATCCCGGCTTTCGCCGGGACGACGGAATGCCGGGATACGGAAGCTGACGGCAGTCGTCGCTCGCCGGATTTCTTGTGCCGCAATTAAACCGAAGCCTGCCGATCAGATTCCGCCGCCGTAGTACGGAGCGGGATTGAGCGGATGGTTCATCGGATTGGTGCGGACGTCCTGGCCGTGGGCGCCGGAGGCGCCATGCCCGTAGCCAGGACCGCCGGTCATGCCGCCGAACGTGCCGTTGGCACAGCCCGAAAGCAGCGCAAGGGTTGCGAGAACAGTGAGTATCTTCTTCATTGTTGGCTCCGAATGAAGACTTCCCCTTCTCCCTTCATCGGCCAGTATAGGAGTCGCGCGCGCCTGCCTGCGGGACCACAAACACCACAGGCGGATTTATTGAGCAATATCAGGACAGGTCCCGAAAACCCTTCCATCGGCTTCTGAAGCGTCACGCAGGCGCGTGCCGGAACACGGCGGTGTCCTGCGCGTCCCCGGGGCCGTCACCCTTGCCGCGCCAGTGCGCTCAGGCCGTCGCCGGTCACGCGGCAGATGCGCCAGTCCGGCATCACCTCCGCGCCCATCTTGCGGTAAAAGCGGATCGCATTCTCGTTCCAGTCCAGCACCGACCATTCAAAGCGGCCGCAGCCGCGCTCGACGGCGATGCGCGCCAGTTCGCGCAGCATCGCCTCGGCATGGCCGCGCCCGCGGTGTTCGGGCTTGACGTACAGATCCTCGAGATACAGGCCGCGCCGGGCAAGGAAGGTCGAGAAGTTGTGGAAGAACAGCGCGAACGCGACCGGCCGGCCGTCTTCCTCGCCGACCAGGCATTCGCAATGGGGGCGCTCGGCGAACAGGGCTTCGGCGAGCGCGGTTTCATCGGCAACGAACAGGTGCGTCAGTTTCTCGAACTCCGCGAGCTCACGGATCATGGCGAGGATCGCGGGTACGTCGGCGGGGGCTGCAAATCGGATGGAAAAGGTCGGCATGGCAATGTGCGTCGTTGTTCGAAACGCACCATTGTAGGCCTTGGGCAAAGGATGCACGAGGCGCCGAGGCGTCAATGCGTGCCCGTGGCAAATGGAGAAACGCCGCTGGATCCCGGCTTTCGCCGGGATGACCGATGCTGAGCTCGACTGCGCGCCCAACAGCGCGTCACCCCGGCGAAAGCCGGGGTCCAGTGGCGTTGATGCACAGCTCGCGCCTGTCCGTAAAGTCAGCGACCCGGCTTGCTGACCATCAGAAAGAAATGCGCCTTGATGCCGAACACCCGCTTGTGGCCGACATCATGCGCGGGGGCGCCGGGCAGGGCTTCGGCCAGGCGGTACAGCCGCGCCGAGTCGAGCAGCGCCAGCGGTCCCTGGCGCCGCGGGAAGCGTTCGAGGCAGCGCCGGTACAAGGTGTCCGGCAGCCAGTGCGCAAACGGCAGTCCGGTATTGAATTCGAGCGGATGGCGGCGGTTCGGCGTGGTCAGGAATACGCCCTTGCGCGCGACCCTGTAGCACTCGGCGACCAGCCTTTGCTGGCGCTCGGGCGCGCCGGCATGCTCGATGACCTCCGGACAGAATACCCAGTCGAAGGCATTGTCCGGGTATGGCAGCCGCAAGGCCGGCAGCGCCGGATCGATCGCGCAGGCGGCCACGAGCGACTTCGGCGGCGATTCGGTCCAGTTGCGCATCCAGGCGGCGTCGGCGTGGCGCACTTCCAGCACGGTGTCGTCGGCGCCGCCCTGGCGGAACTGGGTGAACGCCTCGAACAGCTTGCGGCGCTGCGCGCTCAGCAGGCGCTCGCTCCAGCCGGCTTCGCCGCCGGCTGCAAGCGCGGGATGGCTCAGGTTTTTCATCACTCCTCCGCAAATGGCGCGGCCGCTTTGACCACGCGAACATTATCG
>DATLGF010000061.1:0-2938 GCA_035540575.1 Noviherbaspirillum sp. | reverse complement strand
TATCGGGCTGAACGCCTTGCTCGACACCGAGACGAAGTCGCCCGGTCTGAGTCCCGCAATCTCGTCTTCCGACGCGATCACCTCGGTGATCTCCTGGCCGATCAGCAGCGCAACGACATGGACCACGTCCTGGCGGCGCACTGACAGCACCTGCGCGCGCAGGTTGAACCTGCCGGCCATGCGCCTGTGCAGGAAGACCTGCTCGGGGCTGCCGTCCTCGACGAGGCGGCCGCCTTCGATGCGCAGCACGCGCCGGGACAGCCGGAACACTTCGCCGACGTCGTGGCTCACCAGCATCGTCGTGAGACCGAAACGCTGATGCATGCGCAACAGATCGTCCTGCAGCTGCACGCGCATCGCATGATCGAGCGCCGACAGCGGTTCGTCCAGCAGCAGCAGGGCCGGCTTGCGCGCCAGTGCGCGCACCAGCGCGACGCGCTGCTTCTGGCCGCCTGACAGCGTGGCCGGCATGCGCTGCTGCAAGGACTTTAGATCCGCAAGCGCCACCAGTTCGTCGACCCAGCCCTCGTCCTTCGTTTCCAGCGCATAGGCGATGTTCTCGCGCACCGTCAGGTTCGGAAACAGCGCGTAGTCCTGGAACACGAAGCCGATGCTGCGCTGACGGGCGGGCAGGTCGATGCGGCGCGCGGAGTCGAACCAGGCGACGCCGTCGACCTCGATGCGCCCTTCGTCCGGGCTGGCCAGTCCTGCCAGCAGGCGCAGGATCGTGGTCTTGCCGGCGCCGGACGGACCGAACAGTGTGGCGAGCTCGTGGCGCTCGATGCGCGCGGCGAACGCGAGGCGCATCGGCCCGGCGGCGCTGTGCAGTTGCCGTGCAATGTCGATGACGATCATGGGCCGCCCGCCCGCACCAGCTTCTTGTTCATCAGATAGACCATCAGCAGGATCGCGAACGAAACCGCGAACAGCACCATCGCGTAGAAGTTGGCCGCCGTGTAGTTCAGGCTTTCGACTTCGTCGTAGATCGCGATCGACGCGACCTTGGTCACGCCGGGAATGTTCCCGCCTATCATCAGGATCACGCCGAACTCGCCTACCGTATGGGCGAAGCTGAGCACGCCGCCGGAGAGCAGGGCGGGCTTGATGTTTGGCAGCAGGATGCGAAACAGCGTTTGCAGATCGGACTTGCCGAGCGTGCGCGAGGCTTCCAGCAGCGACCTGGGCAGGTTCTGCAGGCCGGACTGGATCGGATGGACCATGAACGGCAGGCTGAAGATCACCGAGCCGATCACGAGCCCGGGAAAGCTGAACACCAGCTGTATGCCGAACCATTCGTCCAGCCTGCGTCCGAACGCGTTCTGCGGGCTGAACGCGAGCAGCAGGTAGAAGCCCAGCACCGAGGGCGGCAGCACCAGCGGCATGGCCACCAGCGTCTCGATCACCGGCTTGATGCGCACGCGCGTGTACGCAATCCAGCATGCCAGCGGCACGCCGATCACGAACAGGATCGCCGTCGTGATCGCGGCCAACCGGAATGTGAGCAGCAGCGGTTCCCAGTCGTGATTCATTGCGCGGACGGGTTGGTCACCGTCATTTCATTGGCCTTGACGAGGCCGGTCACCGCATCGCCGACCTGCAGGTCCAGTTCGCGCGCGGCGCGGGTGGTCACGAGCGCGTGCAGCAGATGCCCATCGAACTCCATCGCGACGCGCGTCAGGATGCGCCCGGACTCGATCGTGCGCACCGTGGCAGGAAAGCGGTTGCGCATGCTGAGGGTGCCGCCCAGTTGCGTGGCCAGCGCCACCTCGGTTTCGGCGAACACCAGTTCCACAGGTTCGCCGACTTTCCATTCCGCCGCCTCGCTGCTTGCGCCGACCATCAGCGACGCATATGAATGGGCGCCGACCTGCGCATCGACCAGCGCGATGCTGCCGTCGATTTCCACGGCACGCACGATGGCGGGCAGGCGGTTCATGGGAGCAGGTAGCCGTAGCGGGAAAGGATCGCGCGCCCGGCAGGGGACAGCACGAAGTCGTGAAACTGCTGCGCGGCGACCGGATTGTTCCTGCGGCCGTAGGCCAGCACGACGATGCCCTGTTCGATAGGTACATACGAGTCTTGCGGCAGTTCGACCCAGCGCCCCTGTCCCTGCATTTCCGGCGCCATCACGACCGACTTCGCGGTGATGCCGGCATCGACCGCGCGCGAGTGCGTGTACTGGTTCACCTGCGAGACGCTCTCGCCGTACACGAGCTTGGGCGTGATGGCGTCGGCCAACCCGAAGTGCGCGAATGCCTTCATTGCTTCGCGGCCGTAAGGAGCCAGCTTGGGATTGGCGATCGCGATCCGACGCACCTGGCTCGAGACCAGCGCGTTGCGCCAGTCCTGCAGGTCCAGGGCCGGGTGCATGGTCCACAGCACCAGCGCGCCGCTGGCGTAGACGCGCGGTGCTTGCGGTGCGTGGCCGGAGCGGTGCAATGCCTGCGGGTATTCCATGTCCGCCGACAGGAAGACGTCGAACGGCGCGCCATGGGTGATCTGCGCGGTCAGCTTGCCGGACGAGTTGTAGATCGGCCGGATCCGGTGGTTCGACTCTTTCTGAAAGGCTTCCGCGATCGCGGAGAACGCGTACTGGACGTTTGCGGCAACGGCGACGGTCAGCACGTCGGCAACGGCTGCGCCGCTGACGCAGAACAGCAGCGCTGCAAGCAAGCGTTTCATGGCGTCTCCTGATACGAAGCGGGCACGCCGAGGATCACATGCGAGGCATTGATGATGGCGGTGGCCGGCTGTCCTTCGCCGAGCTGCATCGCGTCCACGCTGTCATTGCTGACGATTGCGCAGATCGTCGCGCCGCCGGGAAGCTGGATCACTACCTCGGCACTGACCGCGCCGCGGACCAGGCGCGCCACGGTGCCGGCCAGCAGGTTCTGCGCGGAAAGCTTCATCGGCGCATCGCCGGCGGCCACCATGACCC
>DATLGF010000060.1:0-3477 GCA_035540575.1 Noviherbaspirillum sp. | reverse complement strand
GTCACGAGAAAACGTGGCGCCGATTCGACAGATCGCGCTGCCCGCGCGGGGAAGGCGGGCAGCGCACGATCTCCTTCAAGCGCGTGCAGTCAACGCATCCACCAGTTTCTCCAGCCCCTCGTCCAGTACTTCGTGCTGGATCGTGAGCGGGATCAGGAAGCGGATCACGTTGAAGTGGATGCCGCAGGTCAACAGCATCAGTCCCCGCTCGAGCGCTCTGGCCTGCACCGTCTTGGCGAAGTCCGGGTCCGGCCGGCCTGTATCAGGCTGGTTGAACTCGACGGCCACCATCGCACCCAGGCCGCGCACGTCGGCGATCTCGCGCACCGCGCCGCGCACGCCTTCCAGCGTGTTGCGCAGTTTCGCGCCGATCTCGTTGGCGCGCGCGACCAGTCCCTCCTGTTCGATCGCATCGAGCACGGCGAGCGCCGCCGCCACCGCGATCGGGCTGCCGGCGTAGGTGCCGCCCAACCCGCCCGGCTTCGGCGCTTCCATGATTTCCGCGCGGCCGGTCACGGCCGAGAGCGGGAAACCGCCAGCCAGGCCCTTGGCCATCAGCATCATGTCGGGTACGACGTCATAGTGCTCGGTCGCGAACAGCTTGCCGGTGCGCGCAAAGCCGGTCTGCACCTCGTCGATGACCAGCAGGATGCCGTGGTAGTCGCAGATCGCGCGCAGCTTGCGCATGAACTCCGGCGGCGTCACGTAGAAGCCGCCTTCGCCCTGCACCGGCTCGATGAAGATCGCGGCGACGCGCTGCGGATCGACGTCAGCCTTGAACAGGCGGTCGAGCGCATCGAGCGAATCCTCGACGCTCACGCCATGCAGCGCGACGGGAAACGGCGCGTGATAGACATCGGCGGGGAAGGGGCCGAATCCGGCCTTGTACGGCATCACCTTGCCGGTCAGCGCCATGCCCATCATCGTGCGGCCATGAAACGCACCCGAGAACGCGATGATGCCGGTGCGTCCGGTCGCCACGCGTGCGATCTTGACCGCATTCTCCGCCGCCTCGGCGCCGGTGGTGAAGAAGGCGGTGCGCTTCTTGTGCGTGCCGGGCGTGAGGCGGTTCAGCTTTTCGGCCAGTTCGACATACGGCTCGTACGGAAAGACCTGGAAGCAGGTGTGCGTAAACTTCTTCAGCTGCGCTTCGACTGCCGCGACGACCTTCGGATGGCAATGCCCGGTGTTGAGTACGCCGATGCCGGATGTGAAGTCGATATAGCGGCGGCCTTCGACATCCCACAGCTCGGCGTTGCTCGCACGCTCCGCGTAGACCTGGGTCAGTACGCCCACACCGGGAACGGTTGCGTCGATCTTGCGTTCCTGCAGCGCCGCGTTCGTTGTCTTCATGTTTGCTCCGTCGTTGAATGGTTCAGATAACTGCTTCGATCAGCATGGGGCCGCGCCGCTTCAGCGCCGATTGCAGGGCCGCGCCCAGTTGTTCAGTGGTGGCCACGCGCACTGCTTCCACGCCCATGCCTTCGGCGAGCGACACCCAGTTCATTGCGGGGTCGTCCAGATCCAGCATGCGCCGCGCGTTGCGCCCCGCTTCGCCAGCGCCGACGTTCTTCAGTTCGCCATGGAGGATCGCGTACGAGCGGTTGGCGAAGATGATCGTGACCACGTCGAGTTGCTCGCGCGCCTGTGTCCACAGCGCCTGCAGCGTGTACATCCCGCTGCCGTCGGCCTGCAGGCTGATGACCTTGCGGCCGGGGCAGGCGACGGCGGCGCCGGTGGCCATCGGCAGGCCGAGGCCGATGGCGCCGCCGGTCAGCGGCAGATAGTCGTGCGGGGCCGCGCCGCGCGTGATGCGCAGCAGGTTCTGGCCGGAGGTGATCGACTCGTCGCAGACGATCGCCTGCTCCGGCATCATCCGGGCCACTACCGCGTGCACGGCATCGGCGTTGAGTGCCCCGGAAGGCAGTCCGGTGTCGATGCGTTCCTGGCGCAGCGGCTGCAGCGTGGTAGGCAGGTTCAGCGCCTGTGCCAGGTTCTCCAGCGCCTGGACGAGGTCGTCGCCCGGGGCCGCCAGTTCCATCACCTTGCATTCCGGCGCGACCAGTCGGCTCGGCTTGCCCGGATAGGCGAAGAAGGCGACCGGCTCGCGCGCGCCGATCAGGATCAGTTGTTCGAATTCGCGCAGGAAGGAGACCGCGGATTCGAGCTTGTAGGGGATGCGTTCGATCGCCACGCGGCCGGCGCCGCGGGGGATGCGGCCGGCCATGCGCTCGGCTGCCAGCGCCGCGCCGGAAAATTGGGCGATGCGGCTGGCGGTATCCAGCGCGCCGTCGCGCAAGGCCTTGCCGGTCAGCAGGATCATGGTCCGCTTGCCGCTGCGCAGGGCCTGCGCTGCTTCATTGAGCTTCGCTTCCGTGACCGGCGCCAGGCGCGCCGGCGCGGCAACGGCGATGCCGTCCTGCTGCGCCTCGCCCCATGCCGCGTCGGCCGGCAGGATCAGGGTCGCAACCTGGCCGGGTGCGCCGCGCGCGGCCGTGATGGCCTGTGCGGCATCGCCGGAAATGTTGTCCGCTGACCCGATTGTGCGCACCCAGCCCGACATCGGCCTGGCCAGTCCTTCGATGTCGCTCGTCAGCGGCGCATCGTGGGCCAGGTGATAGCTCGCATGTTCGCCGACGATATTGACCACCGGCGAACTCGCGCGCCGAGCGTTGTGCAGGTTGGCGAGCCCGTTTGCCAGCCCCGGGCCGAGATGGAGCAGGGTGGCCGCCGGCTTGTCGGCCATGCGCGCGTAGCCGTCGGCCGCGCCGGTGACGACACCTTCGAACAGGCCGAGGACGCAGCGCATGCGCGGCTGGCGGTCCAGCGCTGCGACAAAATGCATTTCCGAGGTTCCCGGGTTGGCGAAGCAGACGTCCACTCCATTGGCCAGGAGGGTCTCGCACAAGATATCAGCACCGGTCATTGTTCAGTGTTCCAGATTCCAGATGTGTGCCAGCCTGCATGGGATATGCAGGCTGGTCTGTACGTTGGCTCTCGCGAGCCGAGGCTCGCGGACGATGGCGGAGATCAGCCCTTGCCGAACTCGATGCTGATGCCTGCCTTCTTCGCGATGTCCGACCAGCGCGCGAGCTCTTCCTTGTTGAAGCGATCCCATTGTTCGGAGCGCATCGGGTTCACTTCGAAGCCGACGTTTTCCAGACGGGTACGCGGTTCACCCTGGGAAACGCCGGCCACGATGTCGGCGCTGAGCTGGTCCACGATGGCCTTCGGCATGCCGGCCGGGCCGTACACGCCTAGCCAGCTGGTGATGTTGAAGTCGGACACGCCGGCTTCGGCCATCGTCGGCACGTTCGGGAACTGGCGCACGCGCTTGGAGCTGGTCACGGCCAGGACCTTGAGGCGGCCTTGATTGACCATTGCCAGCGCGCTGGGCAGGTTGGCGAAGAAGAAGTCGACCAGGCCGGTGGCCACATCGATCTGCGCTTCGTTGGCGCCCTTGTACGGGATATGCAG
>DATLGF010000059.1:0-2244 GCA_035540575.1 Noviherbaspirillum sp. | reverse complement strand
CACCACTTCGCCGCGGCTCACCTCGAGCTGCGGCATGCCGGGCTTTTCGTCGACCTCCGGTTTTTCGCGCAGCAGCGCGAACAGCTTTTCCGCGTTGACCAGCGCATCGCGCGCCTCGCGGTAGACGAAGCCGAGGGCATTGAGCGGCAGGCAGACCTGGATCACGTAGGCGTTGATCAGGATGAGGTCGCCCACCGTCATCGCGCCGGTCATCACGCCGTTTCCGGCGAGCAGCATCACCGCGGCCACGCCGCCGGCGATGATCGCGCTTTGCCCGACGTGCAGTATGAACAGGGCTTTCTGGTTCGCCACCGCCGCGTCGGTCCAGTGATCCATCACGCCGGCGAAGCGATTCGATTCCTGCCGCTCGTTCGTGAAGTACTTCACCGTGTCGTAGTTCATCAGGCTGTCGGCCAGCAGGCTCTTGGCGCTGGAATCCAGCCGGTTGACGCGGCGCTGGAAGATCGCCCGGCGGGCAGTGAACACGATCGTGAAGCCGCTGTAGACGAGAAAGGTCACGGCCAGGATCAACGTGAAGTAGAGACTGTAGCGGCTGGTGAGAATGGCCACCACGAGTCCGATCTCGAGCAGCGTCGGCACGATCGTAAACAAGCCGACGCTGAGCAGGAAGGCGATCCCGCTGGTACCGCGGTCGATGTCGGGCAGCAGGCCGCCCAGGCGGCGCTGTGCATGGAAGCGCGCGCTCAGTTCATGCAGGTGGGAAAACACCTTCTGCGCATAGGTGGCGACCGTGTGCTGGGTCACGCGCGAGAAGGCAAGGTCGCGCAATTCGTTGAACAGTGTGCTCGCGAAGCGCAGGATCGCATAGCCGGCCAGCAGGATGATCGGCAGCGCAACCAGCTGTTCCGGCCGGGAAAGATCATCGACGATGCGCTTGAGCACGAGCGGCACGGAAACCACTGCGATCTTCGCCAGCACGAGGAAGACCAGCGCAGCGACGATACGGGCGCGAAAACGCGAGACGACGCTCCACAGGTCGCGCAGCACGCGGGTATCGGAATGGGCCGGTTCGGCCGGCTGCCTTGCCGCCGCGGCTTCGGCGGCACGTGTGGACTCGCTCAACTTGCTGCTTCTCCTTTCCGTTCGGACCGGCGTGCTGATGCGCTTCTGTAATCTTTACCCGGCCCGTGCAATCTTGTCGGCGCACACCTTCGCGCTGAGGCGCTGCATGCCTGTCCGATCTTCATTTCCCGCTTCCGTTCTGAGGGCCAAGCCGGGCTGCGCGCGAACGCGTTCCAGGCGCATGCCGCCGCACGGGCCCTGGCTGGCGCAGCCCGCACGGGCCGGTATGGAAATTGCGATCCGTCCATCGCCGCGTGAGCTTCCGGTCCCGCCGTGATTCCGGTAGCACACTCCATTCCACACGGTCAGTGGTGCGGAAAACAGCGAGGAGAGTGGCCATGGCAACAATCGAACACGTGATCGAGGTCAATGCTGCGCCGGACGCGGTGTACGACTGCCTCGTGCGTTTCGACGCGTACCCGAGCTTCGTGCAGGACGTTCGCCAGGTGCGGCGGGTGGGCGCACTGCGCCTCGAATGGCAGAGCGGCCATGGCGAGCAGGCGCGCAGCTGGGAGGCCGAGATCGTGCAGCAGATTCCGGGCCGGCGCGTGGTGCTGCGCACCATGCGCGGTCCGCGCTACGAGGTAACGGCCGAACTCGGGAGCATGGCGGCGCAGGATGGCGGGCGCGGCACGGCCGTGCCGCGCACCCGGCTGCGGCTGCTCATCGAGTTCGACGAACACGAGCAGATCCTTCCCGAGCACGGCGATGTCGTGGCCGCGCTGCGCGCGCGCTCGGAACAGGACCTGGCGCGTTTCAAGAAACACGTGGAGCACCATGTTCCGGCCGGCGTGCACGTGGCGGCGCTAGAGCCGGCGCGCACCCGGCCGGTCGAGCTCGACGCCGGGGCGCCGGTCGGCAAGACCATCGGACAGACCGCGGCCGAGCGCGAGGAGTCGATGCGCAGCCAGCCCCACTGGCAGCAGCCGGCGGAGCCGCATGCGGGCGAACACGCGGGGGAACGCCATGGCCACGGGCTGCGACGGATGACGCCCAGCCTTCCCGATCTGTGGAACCTGTGGCAGCAGCCGTTCCGGATGATGCGCAGCTTCTCGCGCGCCGTGCATGGTTTCGAGCAGGTGTTCGAGAGCGTGCGCACCGGCGGACGGCGAGAGGAGACGCTGCCCAAGGCCTGGACGCCCACGGTGGAAACGGCCCAGC
>DATLGF010000058.1:0-3431 GCA_035540575.1 Noviherbaspirillum sp. | reverse complement strand
GCCCGGCGCCGTCCCGCAGCCGTCCTCGGGCGCGCCCGGCACCACCGTCGACGTGCGCGAGCTGTACTTCAACACGCCGGCGCGGCGCAAGTTCCTGAAATCCGAGCAGACCGAGTTCGGCCACTGCGCCGAGGTCGTGCGCCGCATTGCGCTGTCGCGCCCGGATGTCGCGTTCTCGCTCACCCATAACGGCAAGACCGTCGATCACTGGAATCTTGCCGAATTCGCGCGGCGCAGCGCGCAGGTGCTGGGCGGCGAGTTCGCCACCGCGCGCCTGCCTCTGGACGAGGCCGCGGGGCCGTTGCGCCTGCACGGCTTCGTCGGGCTGCCGACCGCGTCCAAGGCACGCGCCGACGCCCAGTATTTCTATGTGAACGGGCGCTTCGTGCGCGACAAGCTGCTGACCCACGCGGTGCGCGCCGCCTACCAGGACGTGCTGCATGGCGACCGCTACCCGTCCTACGTGCTGGCGCTCGAGCTCGACCCGGCCCTGGTCGACGTCAACGTGCATCCGTCCAAGATCGAGGTGCGGTTTCGCGACAGCCGCGCGGTGCACCAGTTCGTGTTCCATGCGGTCGCCCGCGTGCTCGCGCACACGGCACCCGGCGCAACCGATGACGCAATCGCCCCGGTGGCGGCGCCGTCGCGCGCGATTCCGTGGATCCGCACGCCGCAGCAGGTTTCATTCGGCGCGCAGTTCCATGCGCCGCCGCCGGCTGGCGTCGCGCAGACGCTGGCCGATTACGGCGCACTGTTCCAGTCGGCTTCAGTCGACGTGCCGTCCGCCGCCGCGCAATCGCCGCAACGGTACAACGCGAGCGCGCCGCGTGCCGACGAGCAGGACGCGCAGGACGAATTCCCGCTCGGCTTCGCACTCGCGCAGCTGCACGGCATCTACATCCTCGCGCAGAACCGCAAGGGGCTGGTGCTCGTCGACATGCATGCAGCCCATGAGCGCATCCTCTATGAGCAGCTCAAGTGCGCGCTGGACGGAGATGCGATGCAGGTCCAGCCGCTGCTGATTCCGGTCAGCTTCCATGCCGATGCGGTCGAGGTCGGCACCGCCGAGGAGAACCGCGATGCGCTGACCGCCCTCGGTTTCGACATCAGCGCACTCTCCCCGACCACGCTGGCCGTGCGCGCGGTGCCGGCGCTGCTGAAGAACGCCGATGCGCAGGCGCTGGCGCGCGACGTACTGCGCGACGTGCGCGAGTTCGGGGGCTCGCGGGTGCTGATCGAGCGTCGCAACGAACTGCTCGGCACGCTCGCCTGCCACACCGCCGTGCGCGCGAACCGCAGCCTGACGCTGCCTGAGATGAATGCACTGCTGCGCCAGATGGAGGCAACCGAACGCGCGGACCAGTGCAACCACGGACGGCCGACCTGGGTCCAGCTGGCGCTGCCGGACCTCGACAGGCTGTTCCTGCGCGGACAGTAATCATGGAAGCCCGGCCGCTCGCGCCCTACGCGCACGCCCCGCTGTTGCTGTTCATCGCCTCGTTCCTGATGCTGCAGCCGCTGTCGACCGATCTCTACCTCGCCTCCCTGCCCGGGCTCGCAACTTACTTCCAGGTCCCGGCCGCCACCGTGCAGCTGACGCTGTCGCTGTTCGTGCTGGGCTTCGGCGCAGCCCAGCTGGTGGTCGGCCCGCTGTCCGACCGCTTCGGCCGCCGCCCGGTCGCGCTCGGCGGACTGGCGCTGTATGTGTTCGCCAGCCTCTTGTGCAGCATCGCGACCTCGGTCGGCCTGCTGATCGCGGCGCGCTTCCTGCAGGCGCTGGGCTGCTGTGCGGCGGTGGTGATCTCGCGCGCAGTCGTGCGCGACGCCTATGCGCCCGAACATGGGGCGCGCGTGGTTGCGCGGGCGAGCACCTGGCTGTCGCTGGCGCCGATCTTCGGCCCCATCCTCGGGTCCTATCTGCAGGTCGCATTCGGCTGGCGCGCCGCCTTCGTCGCGCTGGCGACGCTGTCGGCCGGCCTGCTGATGCTGTCGATCGCGCGCATGCCGGAAACCAACGCACACAAGAATGCCGAGGCGACCCGCGTCGCCGGCCTGCTCGGCAACTACCGGCATGTGCTTGCCAGTCGGGCGTTCTGGGCGCACGCGCTTCCCGGGGCGCTGTCGTATGGCGCGATCTTCGCATTCATCTCGGGCTCATCCTTCGTGCTGATCCGCGTGCTCGGCGTGCCCACCGAGTGGTTCGGCTACTGTTTTGCGCTCGGCGTGGTCGGCTACATGCTGGGGACGCTGGCCTGCCGGCGACTGCTCGCCGCGCTCGGCGCCCAGCGCACGCTGCGCCTGGGCAGCCTGGTTTCGCTTGCCAGCGGCGCCGGCTTCGTGCTGGCCGTGCTGGCCGGCGTGGCGCACTGGTCGCTGGTGGTAGCTGCGATGTTCGTGACGATGGCCGCGCACGGGATCAATTTCCCGGTTGCCCAGGCCGGCGCGGTTGCGCCATTCCCGAAACAGGCCGGCACCGCCGCCGGACTGATGGGCGCGCTCTACATGGGCGTCGCCTTCCTCGTCGGCACCACGGTCGGCGCGACGCACGACGGCACGTTGCTGCCGCTGGCCCTGGTGTCGTGCGCGCTCGGCCTGTGCATCTTCGCCAGCGCGCGCGCAATCCGCCTGGCGGCGGAGCCGGCCCGATGAAACCGCTGGTCGTCGCCATCCTCGGCCCCACCGCATCCGGCAAGACCGCCGCCGCGCTGGCGCTCGCCGAGGCGTTGCCCTGCGAGATCGTGTCGATGGACTCGGCCCTGGTCTACCGGGAGATGGATGTCGGCACCGCCAAGCCGACCGCCGCGGAACGTGCCGCCGTCCCGCATCACCTGATCGACATCATCGATCCGGCCGACGCCTATTCGGCGATGCAGTTTCGCGGCGATGCGCTGCGCCTGGTCGAGGAGATTCGCGCGCGCGGGCGCCTGCCGCTGCTCGTCGGCGGCACGATGCTCTATTACAAGGCCTTGCGCGACGGACTGGATGCGCTGCCCGAGGCTGATCCGGCGCTGCGCGCGCGGCTCGACGAAGAGGCGGAACGCTTCGGCGTGCCCGCGCTGCACGCGCGGCTGGCCGAGCTCGATCCGCTCACTGCCGCCCGGCTGAAGCCGAATGACAGCCAGCGCATCCAGCGCGCGCTGGAGATCCAGATGCTGACCGGGCGGCCGATGTCGGCCCTGCTCGCGCAGGCGCCGAAGCCGGCGCTGCCGTTCGACCTGCTGCCGATCTCGCTGGAACCCTCGGACCGCACGGTCCTGCACGAACGCATCGGGCGGCGCTTCGATGCGATGCTTGCCGCCCCGCTTTCGCTGCTCGACGAGGTCGAAGGTCTGCGCGCGCGCGGCGACCTGCATCTCGGCCTGCCGTCGATGCGCTGCGTCGGCTATCGTCAGGCCTGGGAATACCTCGACGGACTCTATGACCGCGCGGCC
>DATLGF010000057.1:0-3416 GCA_035540575.1 Noviherbaspirillum sp. | reverse complement strand
CGACTTCGCTCAGCTGCACAAAGCGCATGTATCCGATGCATTATCCGTTTCCTCCGCAAGACGTGGTCGAGTTCTTCTTCACCTATTACGGCCCGACCGTACGCGCCCTCGCGGCGCTCGACCCGGACAAGCAGCGGACCTTGCGCGAAGAATTGGTGCAGCTATGGGCGCAGAACAACCGTGCGACGGACGGTACCTCGACCCACATCGAGTCCGAGTATCTGGAGGTGGACGGGGTGCGTGCTTAAGGAGTGGATTGCTGCACCCCGCATTCATCGTGCAAGGGTGGCGTGACAGGCAGCAGACTGCGTTTGCAGAGCCCTGTCCCCTTCCCAGGAACACCGCGCGAGTAATGCAGTCTGCCCCGTTCACTCCGCCTCACACGGTATTCACTCCAAGCGCCCGTCTGAACATCGCCGCAGGCCCTTCATGGGCGGTCCGGTACTCGCCTTCGCCGGAGAAGCCGATCCGGCCGCTGTTGATGCAGTCGAACAGCTCCGCCATCTGCGCCGCGCCGATACGCGAGAGCCCGGCACCCTCAAGAATGCCGTTCCACTCGCTGCGCGGCGGGTACACCACTTCAAGCGGCTTGCCCAATAGCTGGCCGAGCTCGCGCGCCACGTCCTGCGCGCTGTACAGGCGGGCGCTGCGCAGTTCGACGACGCGATGGTGGCCGGGCGTTTCCAGCAGCAGCTGTGCGGCCGTCCGGCCGATCTCTTCGGTGGTCGCCATGTCGATGCCGACCCCCGGTGCCATGAACGACGGGAACACACCCTGTTCGGTCGCCGGTGCAATTGCCTCCATCCAGTTATCCAGGAAGTAGGGTGCCCGCAGGAAGGTCAGCCTGCCCGGATAGTCGCGCAGCGACTGCTCCAGCGCGTGCAAACTCACCACCGGCCCGGTGCCCGAAGAATGGTGGGCGCCCTCGGAGGAGAGCACGACAAGCGGCGGGGCGCCGGCCTGTTCGGCGGCCGCGCGGATGGTGGCGATCATCTTCCGTTTGGTGCCGTCCGGGTCCTGCACATCGAGGAGCGGCGGGGTCATGATGTAGGCGCCGTCGACGCCCGTGAGCGCCGCGGCGAGGGCCTTGGCATCCCCCAGATCCGCCACGGCGATTTCACCACCTTGCTTGCGGATCTCGTCGCCCGCCTCGGGCCGGCGGACGACCGCGCGTACTTTCCTGCCCAAATCGAGCAGGGCCCGGGCCACGGCCGAGCCGGTGTTTCCAGATACTCCAATGACTGCGTACATAGCATTTCTCCTGGTTTCAGCGACGATGAGCCTTCATGCTAAGTACCGGGTTAAGATGCGTCCAATGCATATTTGGGATAGCCGTCATGCATGAAGCGAATCTTCGCGCGCTGGATTTGAACCTGCTCGTGGCCCTGGAGGCATTGATGGCAGAGCGCCACGTTACCCGGGCCGCGGAGCGGGTGGCCATGAGCCAGCCGGCGATGAGCCGTGCTCTCGGCCGGCTGCGCGATACCTTTCACGACCCGTTGCTGGTGCGAGCAGGTTCCGAGATGGTGCCCACGGCGAGAGGCCGGGCTCTGGCGCAGCAGGTCGGTCGCGTGCTGGACGAAGTCCGCAACATGCTGACGGAGGATTCGTTCGAGCCGGCGAGCTTTACCGGGCGCTTCAAGTTGCTGACGGTCGACTACGCCAGCCTGACCTCGCTGCCGGCCATGCTTGGAGCGCTGCTGGGCGAGGCGCCGGAGATGCGGATGGAGGTGGCAGACGCCGGCAACGACTGGGCGGACCGCCTCCAGGCCGGTGAGGCCGACCTGGTGCTCGGGGTAGTCGGCGCTGCGCCCGCCGGCATCTTCCAGCGTGCGGTGCTCGAAGACCGGTTCGCCTGCATCATGCGGCGCGGACATCCGTTGGCGGGACGGCCGCTGGACCTCGATAGTTTCCTCGCGCAGCGCCATGTGCTGATCAGTTCGCCGGGACGCGAACGCAGTGCCGTGGATATGGCGCTGGAGCGGCTTGGTCGTCCGCCGCGCAACATCACCCTGCGCCTGCCGCACTTCATGGCGTCGACCGCAATCATTGCAGCGACCGATCTTGTGATGACCCTGCCGCAGCGGATCGCCGCATACATGGCCCGCCATGAGGCCCTGGAGCTGCGTGACCCCCCGGTGGAACTGGAGGGATTCACGCTGCGTCTGCTCTGGCATCAACGCAGCCACGACGACCCCGCTCATCGCTGGATGCGCGAACGCGGAGCCAAAGCGATACAGAATGCCGCGCGACTGCCTGCCGTCCGAAGCAGGGCGGGAAAATCGCAGGAATGAGCCAAAGCGGTGTACCGCCCACCCGCCAAGCTTGTGTCCATCGCATCCACATGATGTATAGTCGGCAAGCCGTCGCTCCATGACAGCCCGGGGCGCTCCCTCCCGCGTCGGCCCGCCTACCTCGAACCGCCCCATGCGCTTTCGCAATCAACTGCTGGTCCTTGTGCTGTCTGTCGTAATCCCGGCCTTTCTGGCTGCGATCCTCGCGGTCTGGTACGTCTTCAGCGAAGAGCAGCAGGGGCAAGAGAAGGGAATGCTGGAAGCGACACGGACCTTTTCCCTCCTCGTCGGCAAGGAGCTGCAGGCCAGAGAAGCCGCGCTGCTCACACTCCGCAATTCGGCAGCGCTTGCCAAGGGCGATCTGGCGGAGTTCTATTCGATCGCCAGGCGTCTTGCGCCAACACCCGAAACCGCCATCTTCCTCACCGACCGCAGCGACCGGCAAATTCTGAACACGCGGGCACCGTTTGGCGCGGCGCTGCCGCCGGGCCGCTCCGGAAATTTCAGTGCGCTGCTGGAAGGAGATGGTTCCGGTCGCACCCTGGTATCGGACGTCTTTCTTGCTCCGGTCGGAAAACGTTTCGACTTCTCGATACAGGTGCCGGTCTACGACGCCGGCGGGCTTCGTTACTTCCTCGGGATGGGAATCAATGCCTCCGCCATGCAGCCTCTGCTGGACCTTCAACGCCTGCCTGCAAACTGGCTGGCCGTCATTCTCGACCGGCAGGGCGTGGTCGTGTCGCGCTCGAGGAATCCGGAACAATACGTCGGCAAGGCTGCGACGGACGAGTTCCGGGCACGGCTGTCAGCCGCCCGCGAAGGGGTGTTCCCCAGCGTGACCCTGGACGGTGTTCCGGTCAAAACCTTCTTCAGCCGTGTTGCCTTCTCCGACTGGACCGTCATCGTGAGCATCCCCGAAGCGGAGTTGCGCAGTGCGCCCTTGCGCGCCGCGGCCTTCCTTGCCGCCATCATGGCGATTCTGCTCGGCGTCGCGTTCTTCGTTGCACAACGGATTGCGGCAAGTGTGAACACGCGCATGGAGCAACTGGGCGTGGCAGCAGAAAAACTGGGAATGGGCGAGGAAGTCGCATACCGGCCACAGGGACTGGTCGAGATCGACAC
>DATLGF010000056.1:0-12157 GCA_035540575.1 Noviherbaspirillum sp. | reverse complement strand
CGATACAGCTGGAACACCGAGGCCGAGCGCACCGACATGCCTTCGGGCGCGGCCATGCCGCCGGACTTGTGGAAGTCTTCAGTGGTTTCTTCCTGGGCGACGGCCATCGCGTCATCGACGGTGACGATGCCGATCATGCGTCGGCCCGCATCGACCACCGGCACGGCCAGCAGGTCATAGCGGGAGATCAGGCGCGCGGCTTCCTCGCGCGGCGCGTCGGCCTCGGCATAGATCGGCTCACGGTGCATCAGGTCGCCCAAGCGGGTCGACTCCGGCTCCAGCACCAGTTCGCGCAGCGACACGGTGCCGACCAGACGGCGCAGCTCGTCCAGCACGTAGACGACGTAAATGGTTTCCTTGTCCGGCGCGCCCGCGCGGATCACGCGCAAGGCTTCGGCCACGGTCATGTCTTCCTGCACGGTGGCGTAGTCCGACGTGGTGATGGAGCCGACCGTCCCTTCCTCGTAGGCGGCGAGCTTCAGGATGTCATCGCGCTCGACCTTGGCCAGCGCCGGCATCAACTTCTCGCGCATCTCGTCGTCCATGCGCTTATAGATGTCGGCACGGTCATCCGACGGCAGCTGATCGAACAGGGCGACCAGGGCAGGGCGTGGCAGCTGCGCGAGGATCGCATCCTGGATCCCGTGCGGGAAATAGACGAACAGCTCGAGCCGTTCTTCCTGGTCCAGCATGTTCCAGAAGCGCACGGCGTCTTCGACCGGCACGTTCGACAAGGCCTCGGCCAGGTCTGCCATCGATACCCGGTTCATCAGCGCACGGATGGTCTGCGCGTCCTGGGCTTCCAGCAGCGACTGGATATAGACGATGAGTTCTTCGCGTTCCATTTCTTCCTCCCGCCGGGCAGCATCGCTGCCGGCATGTCATCAGTGTTTGTCTGGTCGGTTCTGCTTGTTCAGCGGAAGAGAGGATCGGTGAAGAAGACCAGTCCGATGGTGGCGTAGCGGTCCGGCGCGCCGCGCGCGATGCGGCTGCCGACGCTGCCGTCGATCTGCACCCGGCCCGGGGCGAGATCGTAGGCCACGCCGAACTGCGCCATCGCGCGCTCGCGCGACTGGCCATAGGATTCGAGCGATACGCGGGTGCGGGCGGCGACTTCGCTGTCGAGCGCCAGCGCCCAGGTGGCGGAATTTTCGCGGGTGCCGGCGAAATCGTCGCGGACGCGCTGCCAGCCGAGGTTGGCATGCAGGAGCATGGCTTCGCCGCGCAGCGGGACACTGGCAATGCCGGCGATGAAGGGATTTCCGGCCGAACCGCGGTGCACCCCGCGATCGCGCTCGGTGCCGAGCACCATGCCGAAGCCGGGGCGCGTTTCGTCGTAAGCACGCAGCAGCGCCTTTGCCTGGATCACCGCGACGGTGGTGCGGCCGTCAGGCTCGCGCAGGCGTGCGCCGCCGATGGCCACTTCCGCGTAGCCGCCCACGTTGCAGGCGGGCAGGGCCCACCATTCATTACCGGCGCTGCGGGTGGCCTGGTACCAGGTCTCGAGCTGGCAGGCGTTGGCTTCGAGGATGGCCGCGTCGTCGGTAATCATCGGACGGCCCGCCTGCGCGGCGCTGGCCGCAAGCATGCACAGGGTGGCCAACGCGACGGGCGGGATGGCTTTGAACGCTTGTGTGAAACGCATGGCATTGCCTCCTTCTGAGAGAGGCGAAGACCGATGCAAGCGCTGGATCGGGACAGGCGTTCCGCGAACGGAACGCGTGGCGCCGCCCCGTTCAGTCCGCTCTGCGACATGTGCGCATGCACGCATGCCGAACGGACGAGGTGCCGCCCATTTCACAGCAATGGACGGCCACGACGGGGTTGCACCAGATTGTATGCAGGGGAAGCTGGGATCCGGCTGGATGCCGGGATCGGTCGCCGCCGCCTCGCGCTCTAGGCGAGACAGCAGCAAGAACAGACTTGCGCGCTATTTCGCCGAGAACGTCCTGCCGGAAGATCGACAGGTACTACTGTCACTCGAACAAGTGCCCACGAATGGACTCCGCAATTGATGAAGCGCGCATTGTCGGGGAAACGTCGTAAATTGTAAAGGTACGGAATGACCGGAATATGACGCGTTCGAGGCGTCCCGAGCGTTTTTATTGCGGCTACTTCCATGCATGGCTGGCCGTCACGCCGACCAGCACATGTCGGCCCGGGCCAGGCTCGTAGAAGCGCCCGTTGCCCTCGTTGACGATTACCGACCCCACATGCCTGCGGTTGGCCAGGTTGTCCACGCGGAGGAACTCGCGCAGGGTCCACCCGCCGATCTGCTGCTCGAACCCGATGCGGGCATTGGCGATCGTGTAGGCATCGGCGGCTTCGCTGTTGGCGTCGTTGACGTAGACTCGGCCCACGTGCTGGAGTTCGAGGGCGGTGGAGAAGCCGCCCTGCGGGGCGCGCCAGGACAGCTCGGCGAAGCCGGTGCGCGCGGGCACGCCGGGCAGGCGGTTGCCGGCGAAGGTGGTTGCGCCATTGCGGTCGGCATAGCGCGCATCGAGCAGGCTCGCCGACAGCAGGATGCCGAGGCCGTTGTCCCAGCGGCCTTCGACGCCAAGTTCGAGGCCGCGCCGGCGGGTGGATGCGGCGTTCTGGAACACTGCGCGGCCGCCGGCGCTGGAAAGTACCGTCAGTTCGTTGCGCGTGTCGATATGAAAGGCTGCAAGGTTCAGCCGCCAGTGTTGCGCCACGGCGGCCTTGATGCCTACCTCGATATTGCTGCTGGTGGCCGGACGCAGGCTGAAGTTGAAGCCCGCGGCGCCATTCCCGCTCGTGCGATACGACAGCTCGTTCAGGGTCGGCGTTTCGAAGCCGCGCCCGTAGGACGCGTAGACGTTCAGGTCGGCGGTGGCGCGCCAGGTGGCGCCCAGCACCGGATTGGTGGCGCGGTAGCGGATGGCGCCGCTGTCGTCCGGATTGCCGGGGGCGACGTAGCGGTCGCGCGTGCGCACGCGCACCATGCTGTGGCGCACGCCGGCCAGCAGCAGCCATTGTTGCGTCGGCTCCCATTGCGCCTGTGCATACTGCTCGATGCTGGTGATGGTGTTGCGCTCGTTGCGGCGCAGGGCGCCGCGCACGCCCGGCGTATCGCCGATGAAGTTCTCGTAGCCGCGCCGGTCTTCCTCGACCGTCTCGACGCTGAGCCCGGCTGTCCATAGCCAGCCGGCTGCGGCTTCGCGAGCCCAGCGCAGGTCGATCCCGCCGAAATCGCGGCCCAGATCCACCACGCCGCCCGAGTGCGTGGGCGCCGCCTGAGGTGCCGGGGGAATGGCGAGAAACTGCAGCACATCGCGCTGGCCGCCATAGGCCATCAGGTGCAGGCTGTCCTGCGCGTTCAGGAAATGCTCGGCGTTCATGCCCAGCTGCTGCTGACGCACCGACTTGCGCGTGTTGAACAGCAGTGCGTTCGGATGCACGCTGCGCGGCGCCGCCAGCATCTGTTCGCGCGGCAGGCCGAGCGGGTCGAGCACCTCCGGCATCGAAACGCGGTTGGCGACCAGCGTCCAGATCGTGTCGCCGCCCGGGACGAGGCGCAGCTTCGCGTTGGCGATATCGCGACGTGCCGCGCTGTGGGCGCGATAGCCATCGGTCTCGAAGCGGTTGATGCTCAATACATGATTGAGCATGCCGTGCTCGCCGGCGCTCTTGATGCCGTAGCGGCGCGTGTTCCAGCTGCCGAATTGCGCGAACGGAGACAGCGCGAGGCCAGGTTGTCCGTCCTCGGTGTAGATCGAGACCACGCCGCCCGAGGAGTTGCCGTAGAGCGCAGAGAACGGGCCGCGCAGTACGTCGATGTGAGCAGCCGACGCGAGGTCGAAGTTCGAGGTCTGCCCCTGGCCGTCCGGCATCGTGGCCGGAATGCCGTCCACATACAGCCGCACGCCGCGCACTCCGAAGGTTGCGCGCGCGCCGAAGCCGCGCGAGGAAATCTGCAGGTCCTGCGCATAGTTCTGGCGATTGCGCACCACGATGCCGGGCACGCGGTTGAGCGTCTCCGACAGGTTGACCATCGGGTTCCCGACCTGGATGTCATCCTGGTCGAGGCGGTCGATCGACAGGGGCAGATCGCGCGTGTCGGCGCCTGGGGCAGTGGCGGTGACCACGATGGGCGCGAGGGTCTCCGCCTGGGCGAGGGCCGGCAGGGGCAGAGCAAGGCAGGGGAGCGCAATCGCGCTGGCTGCAATGGCGGTCTTGGGAAGCGTCATCTTGTTGGGCGGCTGGGTCGGCTTTTCAACGCAGCGGCCAGCTTAGCGCGGGGCGGGAGGGCTCCGCTTGTGGCAATGCAAGGGCTGCCCGAATGATGACTTCCATTGGGCTGCCCGAGTGCCGGGGCAGCCACGCGCAACCTCTTCCGGTTATGTTTAAAAGCAGACGAACGGGCAACGTAACTTGCGGGCAACTAGTTGTTCCCGGTAATTATGATCCTCAATAGGTTATGAACTTTTGTCCGCAACGACGATTAATGTATTCCCTGGCAAGAAGACGCTCGCTAGCCCCGAGTAGATATAGCTCTAGGATGGAAAGAACAGGACTCGATGGCATTTGACGAAGTCAATGCGCCGTCTTAGGATATCGCTTCCCAAACTCTAGTGAGGATCTTCCAGGCTTGCCTGGACCACCATGGACTGTTCGAGTTGTCGAAGTTGCCCTTCTCCTGCGCCCAAGCGCGCGTCTTCCCGCTTTAAGCTTTCCTTTCCGCCCCCTCCGGGTGCGAATACATTCCTTTCCTGCAGGTTAATTGCGTTGATTCGCGGCGGCAGCAGCCTGCAATTGGGCACATTCGCCTTGCGCACTGGAGGCACGTGATGGAAGTCCTGATACTTCTTGGCCTCATCCTGCTCAATGGCGTTTTCGCCATGTCCGAGATTGCGCTCGTGACGGCGCGCCGCGCCCGCCTTGCCCGGCTCGCCGAGGACGGCAGCCGGCCCGCCGCTGTCGCGGTTGCCTTACATGACGAGCCGACCCGTTTTCTCTCAACAATCCAGATCGGCATTACGTCTATCGGTGTGCTGAGCGGCATCGTCGGAGAGAGCGCGCTTGCAGGTCCGCTTGCGACATGGTTCCAGTCTCTCGGCATCGCCCAGGCGACCAGCCAGATCGCTGCGACGACGGCTGTCGTCGTGATCATCACGTACTTTGCCATCGTGTTTGGCGAGCTCGTGCCCAAGCGCATGGGGCAATTCAATCCGGAAGGCATTGCCTTGCTCGTTGCACGGCCGATGAACGGGCTGTCCCGGCTAACCCGCCCGTTCGTGCGGCTGCTGTCGGCGTCGACCGACACGACGCTGCGCCTCCTTGGCAAGCGCGAGCAACAGGACCAGGGTGTGACGGAGGAGGAGATTCACGCCCTCCTGACCGAAGGCTCGGAAGCCGGCGTGATAGAACGCCACGAGCATGCAATGGTGCGCAACGTGTTCCGGCTTGACGAACGCTTGGTCGGCTCGCTCATGATCCCGCGCTTCGACATCGTCTACCTCGACGTCAACCTGCCGATTGAAGAGAACCTCAAGCGCATCACCGCTTCCGAACATTCGCGCTTTCCGGTTTGCCGCGGGGGCCTGCGTGACGTCATCGGCATCCTCAGCGCAAAGCAGGTTCTGAGCCAAACCCTCATGGGTGGCATGCCGGACCTGGCGGCCAGCGCGCAGCCTGCCGTGTTCGTGCCGGAAGCGATGACCGGCATGGCGCTGCTTGAAATCTTCCGCGCATCGCAGACCCAGATGGTCCTGGTGATTGATGAGTACGGAGAAGTACAGGGTCTGGTGACACTGCAGGATGTGCTGGAGGCGGTCACCGGCGAGTTCACTCCTAGCAATCTGGACGACGCCTGGGCGGTCCAGCGCGAGGACGGGTCATGGCTGCTTGATGGCATGATTCCGATTCCCGAACTCAAGGACAAGCTGGAGCTGAAGTCTGTTCCTGAAGAAGAGCGCGGCCGCTACCACACGCTTAGCGGCCTCTTGATGTGCCTGCTCGAGCGGGTTCCCCAGACCGCCGATATCGCCACATGGGACGGATGGCGGTTTGAAGTCGTCGATATGGATGGCAAACGGATCGACAAGGTGCTGGCTTCGCGCCTGCCTTCGCCGCCAACGGAAGCTGGCCCTGCCGGAGCAGCGGCAGAAAAGGATACGCCATGAACCGACGCCTGGCCCGTCTTATCGCGGGCTGCTGCGCCATGGCTGCCGCGGTTCTCCTCAGTGCGGCATGCGACAGCCGGCAAGAACCCTCTCCTTCGGTGAGCGTATCGCCGCAGGAGCAGAAACTTCTAGCCGAAATGAACGCGTTGGGCCGCGTCGAAGCGGAAGGTAATTCCTACAAATACCGCCTGCTGGCCACTTGTCGTCTTGAAGTGGAGGAAAGTCTGGAGGGAAGCCTGCTTGAACGCCATGTCGTCTCACTGCAAGACGCCTCATATGTGCCCTTCGCCTATGCGACCGGGCTCGGCTATGCGCTCAGGCTGGCCTCCGACCCGCGCAAGTCGGACATCTACCGCGCCATGTCCCTCGAGCAGATCGAGAGGATGCAATCGCTCTTCGACGCATTGACCAAGACTTGCATCGAATCGGCGCCGGCCTCTTAAACAATTGGTGTGCGGGCCTTCTCGCGCGCCCGCCCCCCTGAATTCACTCCTACTCAATACCATGAACGAGAAACTGAAGTGGCTCCTGCTCGGAGTCATGTTTCTGCTGATGATCGCAACCCAGCTCTGGCACGCTCTCGACTGACCTCGCACACGTGAGATGTCTCAGGTCTGCTCCGGCCTGATGCCGAGGCGCCCGGCCCTGCGTGCCCACATCTGCCGGGCAAGCTGCTGCATGTCCGCAATCTTGTCGCCTTCATCCACGATCTCGATACCAAGCAGGGTTTCAACCACATCCTCGAGCGTGACGACGCCTTTGGTCTCCCCGTATTCACCAACGACTGCGGCGATATGCTGGCGGTAGGCGAGCAAGGTCTCAAGGAGACGGGACAAGGGCGTGCTGTCCACAACGGCAATGAGGTCGCGCCGGAACTCCCTGACCGGCACATGCCCACGCCCTTCGTTTTGCGCAACAAGGAGATCCTCCCGCAAAACAAAGCCGGTCACGGTGTCGAGATCGGTTTCGTAGACCGGCAGCCGCGAGAAAGGCGTGCTCTCGGTCGCCTCGAGTGCCTGTTCGACCGGCGTGTCCTGCTGGACCGCGGCGACCACGACACGCGGGGTCATGACCGCGCCGGTATCGACCGAACGGAACAGGAACAGATTGCGGATGATCTTGCTCTCCCGTTCGTCGATGTGTCCCTCCTGCTGCCCGAGCCCCGCCATTGCGACAAACTCATCGCGGCTGAACGGCTGGGATTTCTGGCCGCCCGCGATCCATTGCGTCAGCTTTTCCGAAACCCAGATCAACGGATACATCGTCTTCACCAGCACATTGACATAGATGGCAGTCGGGAGCGCAAGCTGACGCCAGTAGACTGCGCCCAGCGTCTTGGGCACGATCTCTGACAGGAACAGGATCAGCAGAGTCATGACGGCGGAGAAAACACCGAACCAGGCGCTACCGAAGACCAGTGTCGCCTGCGCCCCGGCACCAATTGCTCCCACCGTGTGTGCAATGGTGTTGACCGTCAGGATCGCAGCAAGCGAACGGTCGATATTGTCTTCCCGGAGTTTTTTCAGCAGCTCGGCTCTCCCCGGCTGCTTGTCTTTCAGATCGGCAACATAAGAAGGGGTGATGCTGAGCAGCGACGCTTCTGCTATCGAGCAGAGAAACGAGAACAGCAACGCCAGCAGCACATACGCGACCAGCAGGAACACGTCGCCCCCACCGGCCACCTGGGCCGCGCCCTCAATCGTTCCAGGTAAAGGTGCGTTCCTCTCCATCGGGTGATGGAGGGCGTCCGGGTTCGCAGGTTCAATAGGGCGTTAGATGCCCGAGCCCGAGCAAGGTCATGACCGAAAAGCCAAGGACGATGCGATAGAGCACGAACGGCCAGTAGCCTCGGCTGCTGACGATGCGCAGGAATACGACGATAACGACGTAGCCAACCACGAAGGATACCGCTGTTGCCAACGCCGTAGACGCCGCGTCAACCGGTCCGGCAACTCCCCAGCTTTTGTAGAGCTGGTATAAGCCTGAGGCCATGACCGCCGGGATGGCGAGCAGAAACGAGTAGCGGGCTGCGGCCTCGCGGGAATACCCCATGATCAGTCCCGCAGTGATGGTTCCGCCGGAGCGTGAGACCCCCGGAATGAGGGCCATCGCCTGAGCGAACCCGAACAGTATGCCGTCGCGCCAGGTCATCTGGTCAAGGGAACGTCGCCGCTTGCCGTAACGGTCGGCCGCGCCCAGGATCAGGCCGAATAGGACCAGCATCGCTGCTGTCAGGTACAGATTCCGCAGATATGTCTCGATGGCGTCTTGGAACAGCAATCCGAGAATGGCGATCGGCAATGAACCAAGGATGACGAGCCAGCCGAGACGGGCGTCGACGTGGCCGCGCGCATCGGACTCGAACAGAGAGCGCAACCAGGCGCGCGCAATGCGAAGAATGTCATGGCGGAAATAGATCAGGACCGCAAGCTCCGTCCCGATCTGTGTGATCGCCGTGAATGCGGCTCCGGGGTCCAGACCCGAAGGCAGGAAGGGGCCAATGATGCGCAGATGCGCGCTGGACGAAATTGGAAGAAATTCGGTGAGCCCCTGTATCAGGCCAAGGAAAGCGGCTTCTAGAAGCCCTATGGTGGTGGTCAAGATTCGGTGGGAAATGTTGTGGCAACTGCCGTGGACGTGAAGCAAGATGCTTCCATGATCCGGACTTACAGTCAACGCCGGTTTGCGTCGGAGCAATTGGACCGGAATCGTCTCGCCGGTCCGGATCCGCACCGCATGTCCGCTTTGTTCAGGAAGGGGATCGCTACGAGGCGCGCTGGCGGGAGATCTTCATTCCGCTGCCTGACGGGGGAGGTCTGGCCGTCGAGGGATGCCGATACGGCAAGACGTCTGGTCCGACTTGTCGGATTTGCGGCAGGTCTTGCGCGTCAGTTTTCCCGCGCCTCCGTCACGAACCCGATCTTGCCCAGGCCGCCCGATTGCGCCGCTGCCATCACCTGCGCCACCGTTTCGAACTGGGCGGTACGCTCCACCTTCATATGCAGCTCGGGCTGCGGCTGCATCGCCGCTGCACCAGCGATGCGCGCGGCCAGTTCTTCCTTGTCGACCGGCTGGTCGTTCCAGAACACCGTTCCCGCCTGGTTGATCGTCAGGCTGATGCTTTGCGGTTTCATCTCCAGCGGCTGGTTGGTCGCGCGCGGCAAGTCGATCGACACCGCATGATTGAGGACGGGAATCGTGATGATGAAGATGATCAGCAGCACCAGCATCACATCGACCAGCGGCGTGGTGTTGATCTCCGGATTGAAGTCGTCCTCGTTCTCGGACAGCGTACCCATCGCCATCATGCACCTCCGCGGATCGGCACCAGCTTCGGCGCGGCTGCCCCGGAATCGCCGTCGGCGCGCGCACCGGTGACGAACAGCGCATGCAGGTCGAAGCCGAACTTGTTGAGCTTGGCGATCACGGTCTTGTTGCCGCGTACCAGCGCGTTGTAGCCAAAGGTGGCGGGGATTGCGACCGCCAGGCCCAGCGCCGTCATGATCAGCGCCTCGCCGACCGGACCCGCAACCTTGTCGATGTTGGCCTGCCCCGAGGTGCCGATGGCCACCAGCGCATGGTAGATGCCCCATACCGTGCCGAATAGCCCGACGAACGGGGCGGAAGAACCGACCGAGGCGAGGATCGCCATGCCGGACTGCAGCTTGGCAGAGGCTTCGTCAATCGCCTGGCGCAGTGACAGCGTGACCCAGTCGGACACCGACAGCTGGTCGTGCAGATGTCCTTTGTGGGCATTGTGGTGGCGCATCGAGACGACGCCGGCCTTGGCGATGTCGGCGAACGGGTTGTTGGTGCCGAGGGTGGCGAGGCCGTCCTCGATGTTGGTGGCGTCCCAGAACTCATGACCGGCGGCGTGCGCGGCGCGGTTGTAGCGCCACAGCTGCATGGCCTTGGTCAGGATCACGTACCAGGACGCGACCGACATGGCCAAGAGCAGCAGGGCCACGCCCTTGATCAGCAGATCGCCCTGTGCCCACAGGTTCTGCAGGCCATACGGGTTGACGACTTCCATGAAAAGCTCCTTGAGTTGATTCGGTTTAATCGAGTTGAAAACGGATCGGGATGACAGCGAACACGGCGACCGGGCGGCCGTTTTCGATATGCGGCTTGAACACCGCGCGCAGCACGGCGCGGCGGGCCGCTTCGTCCAGGCGCTGCGAGCCCGAGGAATCCTGGATTTCGGCGCGTTCCGGGCGGCCGCGCTCATTGACGAACACGCGCACCACCGCCTGGCCTTCCTCGCCCATGCGGCGCGACGCAGGCGGATACTCGGGAGCAGGCGCCTGCAGGTACTGGATGCCGGAGGTAATCGTGCGTGGCGCGGGCGGCGCGACCGGTGCTGGTGGGCCCGGCGGCGCGGCAGGTGCGGGGGCGACGGCCTGTGCTGCCGGCGCGGCGGCGGCAGGGGCCGGCGCGGGTTCCGGCGGCGGTGCGGGCGGCACTTCGATCGCGCGCTCGGACGGCTCGCTCAGTACCGGCGCCGGCGTCTTCTCGACCGGCTTGGGCTGGGGTTTGACCACCGGCTTGGGTGCCGGCTTGTGCTTGGGCGGATCGGGCTGCTGCACGTGCTGGGGCTCGGGCTCGATGCGCGGCTGCGGCTCGGGTACCGGCTCGGGTGCGACGGGCACGAACGAGACAAAGACCGTCTTTGCGGTCTGCATGCTAGCAGGCGGCTGTTCCAGGCCCTGATGCAGCACGTAGAAGAAGCCGGCATGGAGCGCGAGGACGAGGCCCAGGCGGGCAGCGACGGCCACGGGCGTGCTGTCGGCCGCGTGCAGCATGGAGGAAAGGGGGAGGGCACTCACGCTAAGTCCTTTGCAGAATGCGGGGCCGGTGCTGGCAAGAGCGGTGCGCCAATGAATCGGGGACGAACTAGTATAAGACCGGCTTTTGGCGCGGGCGCGCTCCGTCGGGACAGGGGTCGCAAGTAAACCATTGATTTTTCTTCAGTTCCATGGCGGTCGGGGCCTCGTGTAGCGCAATTATACCGTAAGTGCGAATCATTCTCATTCACGGTATCGCGGTCGCGCATCCGACGACGGCTGCGCAACCAGGTGGACGCTGTACCGGCGCGATGTTCCGTCGGCGAGGTCGGATTGTTGTTCGCGCTGGCTTACCTCGTATCCTTCGTCACCCTCCGCGTGGCATTGCTGCCGGCGCCGGTTGAACGGCGCTGGTTCAGTGCACAAGCCGCAGGTGCAGGACCGGGTACGGCCTCCCGAGCCCGTCGAGCGGCGATCGCCCGACCGGCTCGAAACCGAGGTGGCGGTAGAAGCCGGCGGCCGCCGGGTTCTGCTCGTTCACATCGACCTCGGTCGCCCCCATCTCGCGAACCGCGTATTCCATCAGCCGGCGGCCGATGCCCTCGCCGCGGCGCTGCGGGTCCACGAACAGCATCTCGACCTTGCGACCGCTGACGCCGATGAAACCAAGGATGTCGCCGGCGTCGTTACGGCAGGTGCGCAGCTCGACGGCGGCGAGGTATTCGTTGCGCACCTTGTCGCGCAACAGCGCGAGGTAGTCGTCGGTGAGGAAGTGATGGGTCGCGCGCACCGATGCTTCCCACAGCACGGTGAGACGCTCGAAGTCGGCCGGGCCGGCCGCACAGATCGACATGGCCTGGGGTTCGCCAACCTGCATGATCTCCTCCCGGTCCGGTTGCGCAGGGCTGCTGACGAACGCAAGTCTACGGCAGCTGCTCGCCAGATCCCAGCGTGCGCCGGTTAAAGCCGCCTGTCGCCTTTACCGGCGGCCGCGGTGTACTAGGCTGTAGGAACATCACCGCAAGGGGCAGGCCATGAATGCAACATCGCGCAGCGCGGAGCAGGAGCGAGAACACGTCATCGCCACGGTCGTCCTCGCGTTTGTGAAAGATCCGTTCGCTCGCTGGCTGTATCCGCAAGCGCATCAATACCTGGCGCACGTGCCGCGCATGACCGCAGCGCTGGTCGGCAAGGCTTTCGAAAACGAAACTGCGGATCACATTGCCGGCT
>DATLGF010000055.1:0-2447 GCA_035540575.1 Noviherbaspirillum sp. | reverse complement strand
GTGCCGGAGAGCGACTTCGACGTGAGCCGCGTCCGGATCTCCTTGTCGCGGATCTTTACCACGTATTCGTCGCCGGCATAGGCCTTCTGCAGGGCCGGCCACTGGGCCAGCAGCTTGCGCGCATCGCCGTCGAGCCGCCCCTCGCGCGCAGCCGCCAGCGTTTCGAGCAGGTCAGCAGCCGGACCGGCGGCGTCCTCAACTTCCGAAGTCAGCATCCGCTGCGACGAACGGAGCTGTTGCAGCTCGCGAGCGATCACTGCCTGCCTGCGTGCGCGCTGCTTGTAGGCCCTGACAGTATCCGAAATTTCGGAGAGGTAGCGCGTGCGCGCCGGCGGCACCACCGGAGTCTGATTGCTGCTGTGGCGCACATTCACGAGGGGCAGCTTGCCTTCGTGCAACCTCAGCCCAATCTCAGCGAGTCGCAGCTTCAAAGCCTGAAACAGCGCCGTGACCCCATCGTCGTTGAAACGCGCAGCCATCGTGCCGAACACGGGCATCTCCTCCGGCCGCCTGCCAAACGCTTCCTTGTTTCGCTGCACCTGCTTGGCAACATCGCGCAGCGCATCCGCTGCGCCTTTGCGGTCGAATTTGTTGATCGCGACGAACTGTGCGAAGTCCAGCATGTCGATCTTTTCCAGCTGGCTCGCAGCGCCGAATTCGGGCGTCATCACGTACAGCGGAACATCCACGTGCGGCACGATCGCCGCATCGCCCTGGCCGATGCCGGAGGTCTCGACGATCACCAGGTCGAAGCCGGCCGCCTTGCAGGCGCCGATCACATCCGGCAGCGCCGCAGAAATCTCGCTGCCGAAGTCGCGGGTGGCGAGCGACCGCATGTAGACACGCGGGCCTTGCTGCCACGGCGAGATCGCGTTCATGCGGATGCGATCCCCCAGCAGCGCGCCACCGCTCTTTCGGCGCGATGGATCGATCGAGATGATCGCCACACGCAGGTTGTCGTCCTGGTCGAGGCGCAGGCGGCGTACCAGTTCGTCGGTGAGCGACGACTTGCCAGCCCCCCCGGTACCGGTGATGCCGAGGACCGGCACGGAACGCGTATCCGCCTGCGCGCGCACGGCCTTCATCAGATCGGCGTCCGCAGAACCGTTCTCGATCGCGGTGATCAGTTGCGCGAGGGCGCGCCAGTTCTGCTCGCCATGGCCCTGGATCGCGTCCAGCGCGCGGGGCGCGTACTGGGCCACGTCCTTGTCGCAGCGCATCACCATCTCGCCGATCATGCCCGGCAGGCCCATGCGCTGACCGTCTTCCGGGCTATAGATTCGAGCGACGCCGTAGTCCTGCAACTCGCGGATTTCCGCCGGCACGATTACGCCACCACCACCGCCGAAAACCTGGATGTGCGATCCGCCGCGCTGTTTCAGCAGGTCCACCATGTACTTGAAGTATTCGACGTGGCCGCCCTGATAGGAGCTGATGGCGATGCCCTGCACGTCTTCCTGCAGGGCCGCCGTCACCACTTCGTCCACGCTGCGGTTGTGGCCCAGGTGGATCACTTCCGTGCCCATGGACTGCAGGATGCGCCGCATGATGTTGATGGCGGCGTCGTGCCCGTCGAAGAGCGAGGCGGCCGTGACGAATCGGACCTTGTGGGTCGGGCGGTAGTTGGCAAGGGCGCGGTATTCGGCGGACAGGTCGGTCATGGTCGGTCTCCAGGAGCGTCACCACTTTAGGAGCGGTGCCCACGGGGCACCATGTCCTGCGGGTGCAGCGAGGTGGCATTTTTTGCCACCCCGATAATCGGGCTGCCCATGACCGACGCCATCGAGAGACACACCGTCGCCATGCATTTCGTGAGTGCGGCGGTAGCTCATCTGCAGCCCGCCGCGAAGGAGCGCGCGCTAGCCGTCGCAGGCATCCCGGCGCACTTGCTGGACCAACCGAACGCGCGCGTGCCCGCTAACGCGTACTCCGCGCTTTGGCTGGCCGTAGCCCGTGAACTCGATGACGAATTCTTCGGGCTCGACCGGCGCGGGATGAAGGTCGGCAGTTTCGCCCTCATCTGCCAGGCGGTGCTCTCCTGTGCCGACCTGGATCGGGCTCTCAAACGCATGCTCCGCGGCTTTGCCTTGTTCCTGGACGAGGTGCACGGAGAGCTGCACCTGGAGGGCGGCGACGCGGTCGTGCGGCTCACGAACACGATTTCGCAAGAGGACGATCGCCGGTTCGCCGATGAAACACTCCTCATCCTCGTGCATGGTCTGATGTGCTGGCTTGCAGGCCGGCGCATTCCGCTGAGGCATGTGTCTTTTCGACACGCGCGTCCCCCGTACGCGCGCGAATACACCTTGATGTATTGCGACGACCTCACCTTTGATGCGCCGCAGACCGCCATGCACTTCGAAGGGCGGGCGCTGTCGCTGCCGGTGTCTCAGGACACATCGACGTTGCAACACTTCCTGCGTACTGCGCCGCAGTCAGTGTTCCTC
>DATLGF010000054.1:0-7464 GCA_035540575.1 Noviherbaspirillum sp. | reverse complement strand
ACGTACGCCTTGGCGCCGGCCACCGCCAGCGCGCCGGCCGGTTCGAGGATGCTGCGCGTGTCCTGGAACACGTCCTTCAGCGCGGCGCAGACCTCGTCGGTGTCGACCAGGATGATCTCGTCCACATACTTCTTCGCGAGACGGAAGGTCTCTTCGCCGACCAGCTTGACCGCGGTGCCGTCGCAGAACAGGCCGACGTCGGGCAGCGCTACGCGGCGGCCGGCCTTCAGGCTGCGCGCCATCGCATCGGAATCGGTCGACTGCACGCCGATGATCTTGATGTCCGGGCGTACCGCTTTCACATAGGCGGCTACGCCTGAAATCAGGCCGCCGCCGCCGATGGCGGCGAAGATCGCATGGATCGGCGCCTGGTGCTGGCGCAGGATCTCCATGCCGATCGTGCCCTGGCCGGCGATCACGTCCGGATCGTCGAACGGGTGTACGAAGGTCAGCTTTTCCTTTTTCTCCAGCGTCAGCGCATGGTTGTAGGCGTCGCTGTAGGAGTCGCCGAACAGGACCACTTCGCCGCCGAGGGCCTTGACGGCATTGATCTTGACCGGAGGCGTGGTGGTCGGCATCACGATGACGGCGCGGCAGGACAGGCGCGAGGCTGACAGCGCCACGCCCTGCGCATGATTGCCGGCCGACGCGCAGATCACGCCGCGCTTCAACTGGGCCGGCTTCAGGTGCGCCATCTTGTTATAGGCGCCACGCAGCTTGAAGCTGAACACGCTCTGCACATCCTCCCGCTTCAGGTATATGTGGTTTTCCGTCCGCTGCGACAGGAGGGGTGCGAACTCGAGCGGAGACTCGATGGCGACGTCGTACACGCGTGCGGTGAGGATCTTTTGCAGGTAGTCGATAGTCATAGGCGGGTTTTGAAGAGCGCATCCGCGCAGCGCGCGCGGAACCCGTCATTATAATGGACCGCCTTCGCCGGGCCTCCAGGCTGTCCACTTTGCATACCTGCCTGCCTATGTCGCATCAAGTCTTCGCATGATCGAATCCGCCATCCTCTGGCTGCTGAACCTTCTGGCCGTTCCCGAGGTGGGGCTGACCTCGGTCTTCATTGTCAGCCTGCTTTCGGCGACCTTGCTGCCCATGGGATCGGAGCCCGCCGTGTTCGCGGTGATCAAGGTCAATGGCGCAATGTTCTGGCCGGTGATTGCGGTGGCGACGGTGGGCAATACCATCGGCGGGGCGATCGACTACTGGATGGGCTATGGCGCCAAGCAGGCCTTCGCCAGCGGCGCCAACCCGCGCTGGCTCGGCTGGTTTGAGCGTTTCGGCCCGAAGACCATGCTGCTCGCCTGGCTGCCGGGCATAGGCGATCCGCTGTGCACATTGGGCGGCTGGCTGAAGATGCCGTTCTGGCCGTGCGTGACCTATATGGCAATCGGCAAATTCCTGCGCTACGTGACGATGACGACAGTGCTGCTCTACATCCCGGACGGCGTCTGGCAGTTCATCGGCAGCCTGCTCATTTGAACATCATCATGGCGTAACATTCGTGCGCGGACTGGGCGCGATCAAGCATTGGCAATATGATATTGACCCATCCCCTCAGAGGGCGTAGGGGTTTGGTTGCGGCGCAATACGTTAGAATGCGCCTTTAGCGTCTGTCCCGTCACCCTGATGAACGCCCCCGCCCAAATTCAAGCCTTGATGTCCGACGACCAGGGTGCCGAGCACGAGTCCAACGCGCCAGTCCGCCTGCGTGAAATCCCGTACAACTACACCTCGTTTTCGGACCGCGAGATCGTCATGCGCCTGCTCGGCGAAGACGCCTGGCGCGTCCTCGACGAGCTGCGCAGCGAGCGCCAGACCGGCCGGTCGGCCCGCATGCTGTATGAAGTGCTGGGCGACATCTGGGTGGTGCGCCGCAATCCCTACCTGCAGGATGACCTGCTGGAGAATCCGAAGCGCCGCGCCGCGCTGATCGACGCGCTCAATCATCGCCTTGGCGAAGTCGAAAAGCGCCGCCTGGCATCGGGACTGGAGAATGCCGGAGACCCGGCCGCCATCCGCCGCAGCGCCAACGTCGACCTGCTGGTCAAGGCCGCGCGCAAGGCCGTGGCCGAGTTCGCCGACGATTTCCGCACCACGCTGGAGCTGCGCAAGCGCACGGTGAAGGCGCTCGGCCGCCACACAGCCAAGGACAACATCAAGTTCGACGGCCTGTCGCGCGTCTCGCACGTGACCGACGCGACCGACTGGCGCGTCGAATATCCGTTCGTCGTGCTGACCCCGGATTCCGAGGACGAGATGGCCGGCCTGGTGAAGGCCTGCATCGAACTCGGGCTCACCATCATTCCGCGCGGAGGCGGCACCGGCTATACCGGCGGCGCGGTACCGCTGACGCCGCTGTCGGCCGTGATCAACACCGAGAAGCTGGAGCAGTTGGGCGCGGTGGAAATGACCATGCTGCCGGGCGTGCATCGTCCGTACGCGACGATCTACACTGGCGCCGGCGTGGTGACCAAGCGCGTCTCGGACGCGGCCGAGAAGGCCGGCTTCGTGTTTGCGGTCGACCCGACCTCGGCGGAAGCCTCGTGCATCGGCGGCAACATCGCGATGAACGCGGGTGGCAAGAAGGCCGTGCTGTGGGGCACGGCTCTGGACAACCTCGCGTCCTGGCGCATGGTCGACCCGAACGGCGACTGGCTGGAAGTCACGCGCATCGACCACAACCTCGGCAAGATCCATGACGCGCCGATGGCGCGGTTCAAGCTTGAATGGACCCATCCGAGCGAAAAGGGCGCCAAACTCGGCGCGCCGTTCAAGTCCGAAATCCTGGAAATCGAAGGCCGGCGCTTTCGCAAGGAAGGGCTGGGCAAGGACGTCACCGACAAGTTCCTTGCCGGCTTGCCCGGCGTGCAGAAGGAAGGCACCGACGGGCTGATCACCTCGGCGCGCTGGATCCTGCACCGGATGCCGAAGTTCGCGCGCACCGTCTGCCTGGAGTTTTTTGGCCAGGCGCGCGACGCGATTCCGTCCATCGTCGAAATCAAGGATTACCTCGATGCCGAGGCGAAGAAGGGTGGCGCCATCCTCGCCGGTCTCGAGCACCTGGACGAGCGCTACCTGCGCGCGGTCGGCTATGCGACCAAGTCCAAGCGCGGCGTGCTGCCCAAGATGGCGCTGATCGGCGACATCGTCGGCGACGACGAGGACGCGGTCGCACGCGCGGCTTCCGAAGTCATCCGCATGGCCAATACCCGCGTCGGCGAAGGTTTCGTCGCCGTGAGCCCGGAGACGCGCAAGAAATTCTGGCTGGACCGCGCACGCACCGCCGCGATCGCCAAGCACACCAACGCGTTCAAGATCAACGAGGACGTCGTGATTCCGCTCGACCGCATGGGCGAGTACACCGACGGCATCGAGCGCATCAACATCGAACTGTCGATCAAGAACAAGCTGCAGTTCCTGGCCGAATTGCGCGGTTTCTTCGCCGGCGGCCATCTGCCGGTTGGCAAGAGCGACGATGCCGATGCACACGACATCCCGCCGGAAGAGCTGCTCGGCGACCGCGTCAACCAGGCCGCGCGCCTGATCGAAGACACGCATGCGCGCTGGTCCTACCTGCTGTCCAACCTCGACCAGCCGCTGACGGCTGCACGCGCGAGCCTCGAAGCGCTGGGCGTGTCGCTGACCTGGATCGACGAGCGCATCGGCCGCCAGCCGGATGCCACGGTGTTCCACGTGCTGCAGGACCGCACGATTCGCATCTCCTGGAAGTCGGAAATCCGCGCGCCGCTGCGCCAGATCTTCAACGGCGGCGCGTTCAAGCAGATCCTCGACGAGTGCACTGCGATCCACAAGCGCGTGTTGCGCGGCCGCGTGTTCGTCGCGCTGCACATGCATGCGGGCGACGGAAACGTCCACACCAACATCCCCGTCAATTCCGACCACTACCAGATGCTGCAGGACGCGCATGCCGCGGTCGCGCGCATCATGGCGCTGGCGCGCTCGCTCAACGGCGTGATCTCGGGCGAGCACGGCATCGGCATCACGAAGCTGGAGTTCCTGACCGAAGACGAAATCAAGGATTTCCGCGACTACAAGCTGCGCGTCGATCCGGAAGGGCGCTTCAACAAGGGCAAGCTGCTGAACGATCCGTCCATGCCGTCGGACCTGCGCAATGCCTACACGCCTTCCTTCGGTTTGATGGGGCATGAATCTCTGATCATGCAGCAGAGCGATATCGGCGCGATTGCCAACAGCGTGAAGGACTGCCTGCGCTGCGGCAAGTGCAAGCCGGTGTGCGCCACCCATGTGCCGCGCGCGAACCTGCTGTACTCGCCGCGCAACAAGATCCTCGCGACCTCGCTGCTGGTCGAAGCCTTCCTGTACGAAGAGCAGACCCGGCGCGGCGTATCGATCAAGCACTGGGAAGAATTCGAGGACGTGGCCGACCACTGCACGGTCTGCCACAAGTGCGTGAATCCCTGCCCGGTCGACATCGATTTCGGCGACGTGTCGATGAACATGCGCAGCCTGCTGCGCAAGATGGACAAGAAGTCCTTCAATCCCGGTACGGCCGCCGCGATGTTCTTCCTGAATGCGACCGACCCGGCGACGATCAACGCCACCCGCGCGGCGATGACCGGCATCGGCTTCAAGGCGCAGCGCCTGGCCAATGACGTGCTGAAGAAGTTCGCGAAGAAGCAGACCAAGGCGCCGCCTGCGACCCACGGCAAGCCGCCGGTGAAGGAGCAGGTGATCCACTTCATCAACAAGAAGATGCCGGGCAACCTGCCGAAGAAGGCTGCGCGCGCGCTGCTCGACATCGAGGACGACAAGATCGTTCCTATCATCCGCGACCCGAAGAAGACCACCGCCGACACCGAAGCCGTGTTCTACTTCCCGGGCTGCGGCTCCGAGCGCCTGTTCTCGCAGGTCGGCCTGGCCACGCAGGCGATGCTCTGGCATGTCGGCGTGCAGACCGTGCTGCCGCCGGGCTATCTGTGCTGCGGCTATCCGCAACGCGGCGCCGGCCAGTTCGACAAGGCCGAAAAGATGATGACGGACAACCGGGTGCTGTTCCACCGTGTTGCGAACACGCTGAACTACCTGGACATCAAGACCGTCGTGGTCTCCTGCGGCACCTGCTACGACCAGTTGCAGAGCTACGAGTTTGAAAAGATCTTCCCCGGCTGCCGGATCATCGACATCCACGAGTATCTGCTGGAGAAGGGCGTCAAGCTCGAAGGCGTGGGCGGCGTGCGCTACATGTACCACGACCCCTGCCACACTCCGATGAAGCAGCAGGATCCGCTGAAGACGGTCAACGCGCTGATCACGACGACAGACGGGCAGAAGGTCGAGAAGAACGAACGCTGCTGCGGCGAATCTGGCACGTTCGGCGTCTCGCGTCCCGACATCTCCACCCAGGTGCGCTTTCGCAAGGAAGAGGAGATGAGGAAGGGCGCTGACAAACTGCGCGCCGACGGCTTCGACGGTGAAGTGAAGATCCTGACCTCCTGCCCGTCGTGCCTGCAGGGCCTGTCGCGCTACAACGAGGATGCAGGCAGCACCGCGGACTACATCGTCGTCGAGATGGCCAAGCACCTGCTGGGCGAGAACTGGCTGCCCGAGTATGTTGCGCGCGCCAACGACGGCGGCATCGAGCGCGTACTGGTGTGACGATGACGGCCATGCCCGAATGCGAACTGTGCAGGGAGCCCGGTGGAGAAGAGCTCTACCGGGACGACAACTACCGCATCGTGCTGGTCGATGAAGCCCGCTACCCGGGCTTCTGCCGGGTGATCTGGAATGCCCACGTGCGCGAGATGACGGACCTGTCCACCGCCGACCGCGCGATCCTGATCGCAGCCGTCTGGCAGGTCGAGGAAGCGGTGCGCGAGGCGATGGCGCCGCACAAGGTCAATGTTGCCAGCCTCGGCAATGTCGTGCCGCATCTGCACTGGCATGTGATTCCGCGCTACGAGGACGACGCGCATTTCCCGAACCCGATCTGGGGCGGTGTCAGGCGCGAAACGCCAGCGGCGCTGCTGGCCGAACGCCGCGGGCGGGTGGAACGCCTGCGCGAGATCCTGCGCGAGCGTTTCGAACAGTCGCTGCTCTGATGAACCGCGTCCCGACCTCACTCACCGTGCACAAGCAATCGCGCGTGCTGGAGGTGGCGTTCGATTCCGGCGAAACCTTCTCCCTGCCGTTCGAGTACCTGCGCGTCTACTCCCCTTCCGCCGAGGTCAAGGGGCACGGCCCCGGGCAGGAAGTGCTGCAGACCGGCAAGCGCGACGTGCTGCTGACCGCGCTCGAACCGGTGGGCCACTATGCGGTCCAGCCGCATTTTTCCGACGGCCACAACTCCGGCATCTATACCTGGGATTATCTGTACGCGCTGGGTGCCGATTACGAGCGCAACTGGAGCGACTATCTGCGGCGTCTGCAGGCGGCAGGTTTTCCCGGAGAAAGCGGCCGCGACGCACCGGCTGTGACCTGAAGCAATGGGTGCGGCCGCGATTGCGCGGCCGTTGGACTGGCGCGACGTGAGGGCTGCATCGCACTTGTATAATGACCGCCTGCCAACAGAGACAGCGGCGATGACCAACACCACCCACTTCGGCTACCAGACCGTCCCCGAGGAAGAGAAAGTCCGCAAGGTTGCGGAAGTCTTCCATTCCGTTGCGAACAAGTACGATGTGATGAACGACCTGATGTCCGGCGGACTGCACCGGATCTGGAAGGCGTTCACGATTGCGCAGGCGGGCGTGCGCCCCGGCTTCAAGGTGCTCGACATCGCCGGCGGGACCGGCGATCTTGCCAAGGCGTTCGCGAAGCAGGCGGGCCCGAGCGGCGAGGTGTGGCTGACCGACATCAACGAATCGATGCTGCGCGTCGGTCGCGACCGACTGTTGAACAAGGGGATCACCAGCCCCGCTCTTCTCTGCGACGCCGAGAAACTTCCGTTCCCGTCGAATTACTTCGACCGCGTGAGCGTGGCTTTTGGCCTGCGCAACATGACGCACAAGGACGCCGCGCTGGCGGAGATGCAGCGGGTGCTCAAACCTGGCGGCAAGCTGCTCGTGCTCGAGTTCTCCAAGGTCCGGGATGCACTGCAGAAACCGTATGACGTCTATTCGTTCTCGGTGCTGCCGTGGCTGGGCAAGCAGATCGCCAATGACGCCGAAAGCTACCGTTACCTCGCCGAATCGATCCGCATGCATCCTGATCAGGAGACGCTGAAGCAGATGTTGCAACAAGCTGGACTGGAACGTGTCGAATACTTCAACCTGACGGCCGGGGTGGCCGCCTTGCACACTGGCATCAAACTCTAGGAGCTGGGATGAAAAAGGTTCTGATCGCACTGGTCATCTCAACAAGCGGCCTGTCGCTGGCAGCCGCCGACGCCGAAGCGCGCCGCCTGGGCGGCGGCGGGTCCTTCGGCAAGCAGTCGCAGGGTCTGCAGCGTCAGGCACCGCCGCAGCAACAGCAAGC
>DATLGF010000053.1:0-2130 GCA_035540575.1 Noviherbaspirillum sp. | reverse complement strand
CTGCTTGTTTTTGCGGAAGAACGAGAACAAGCTCATGCGAGAAATAGGCCCATCTGAAGATGCTGGAAAGCCTGCCGCCTTGGCAAGATTCAGGACGCTTTTTCCTGCCTGATTGCCTGCATCACGCCGGCCACCGTCAGGAATGATCCGAAGACCGCAATTCTATCACTCTCGCCTGCCCGCTTTTGCGCGCTGGCAAACGCTTCGGCGGGTGTGGCAAATGTCTCTACGCTGCGTTCTGCCCCGGCTTCCCGGCTTGGCGTCACCCCCAGTTTTTCCAGGCGCTGCGCCAGATCCGCGGCCCGGGCGGCACGCGGCAGCGGCAGATCGGTCAGGCACCAGTGGTCGACGCGGTCCTTCAGTTGGGCCCCCACTCCCTCGATATCCTTGTCCTGCATCGCACCGAACACGGCGAATGTGTATCTGTGGAAACCCATGTTATCGAGATTCTGGGCGAGCGTCGCGGCGGCGTGTGGATTATGCGCGACATCCAGGATCACGCTGGGGCGCCCCGGCAACACCTGGAATCGCCCGGGCAGATCGACCAGGACCAGGCCTGTGCGCACCTCCTGCGCCCCTACCGGCAGGCGGTGGCGCAGCGCCTCGAGCGCGGCCAGCGCGGCCGACGCATTAAGCAGCTGATTGGCTCCACGCAGGCTCGGATACGCGAGCGAACTGCGCCGCATCCCGCGCCCGCCGTAATTCCACTGCTGCTTGTCGCCGGCATAGTTGAAGTCGCGCCCGAACAACCAGAGGTCGGCACCGATCGCCTCGGCGTGCTCGACCAGCGAACGCGGCGGCACCGGATCGCCGCAGATCGCGGTGCGTCCGGAGCGGTAGATGCCGGCCTTCTCGAAGCCGATCTTCTCGCGGGTGTCGCCCAGATACTCGGCGTGGTCGATGTCGACGCTGGTGACGATCGCCACATCGGCGTCGATCACGTTCACCGCATCAAGGCGGCCGCCCAGCCCCACTTCGAGGATCACCGCATCGAGGCCGGCCTGCGAGAACAGGCGCAGGACCGCCAGTGTCGTGAACTCGAAGTACGTGAGGGAAATGTCGCCGCGCTGGGCATCGACCGCCGCGAACTGCTCGACCAGGGCCCCGTCCGACACCGGCTCGCCGTTGATCCGCGCGCGCTCGTTGAAGTCGATCAGGTGGGGAGAGGTATACAGGCCGACCCGATAGCCGGCCTGCAGCAGGATGGATTCGAGCATCGCGCAGGTCGACCCCTTGCCGTTGGTGCCGCCCACGGTGATTACGGGGCACTCGAATCCAATCCCGAGGCGCTCCTTGACCTGCCCGACGCGTTCCAGGCCCATGTCGATCGCTGTCGGATGCATGGCTTCGAGCCGCGTGAGCCAGGCGGCGAGGGTATGGGGAGTCTCTTGCATGAATGACGATCCTGAAATGAAACACGGCGAGGACGGCCATGACGCCGTGCCCGCCGTGCGCAATGGCGTATCTTCCTAGGCCAGCACTTCCGCCGGCTGGTTCTGCAGCAACGCCAGCAGGCGCGCGATCTCTTCACGCATCTTGCGGCGGTCGACGATCATGTCGATCGCGCCCTTTTGCAGCAGGAACTCCGAACGCTGGAAGCCTTCCGGCAACTTCTCGCGGACCGTGTTCTCGATCACGCGCGGCCCGGCGAAGCCGATCAGCGCCTTCGGCTCGGCGATCACGACATCGCCCATGAAGGCGAACGAAGCGGACACGCCACCCATGGTGGGGTCGGTCAGCACCGAAATAAAGGGCAGCTTCTTTTCGGCGAGCTTGGTCAGCATTGCAGTGGTCTTGGCCATCTGCATCAGCGACAGCAGGCCTTCCTGCATGCGCGCGCCGCCGGTCGCAGTAATGCAGATGAACGGCACCTTCTGTTCCAGAGCGGTCTGCGCGCCGCGCACGAAGCGCTCGCCGACCACCGAACCCATCGAGCCGCCCATGAACTCGAATTCGAAGCAGGCGACGACGACCGGAAGGCTCATGATTGATCCGCCCAACACGACCAGCGCATCGGTTTCACCGGTGGCTTCCATCGCTTCCTTCAGGCGGTCCGGGTACTTCTTGCTGTCCTTGAACTTGAGCGTGTCGACCGGCAGCGCTTCCTGGCCGATCTCATAACGACCGCCT
>DATLGF010000052.1:0-3300 GCA_035540575.1 Noviherbaspirillum sp. | reverse complement strand
GTTGTCACCGCACGTGATGCCGCTGGTCGAGGGCATCGTCGAGTGGGTGGCCGCAAACAAGGAACTGATCCGCGCGGAGGTCGGTGCCTGGATCCGCGATGTGGCCGCGTCGATCAAGGGCTGGCTCGCCAGCGGCGGGATGGACCGCCTGAAGGCGGGCATCGAGTCGCTGGTCTCGGGCATTGGATCGTTCGTCAATGCGATGGGCGGCATGCGGAACGTAATGATCGCCTTCGGCGTCCTGATTGCCCTCGGGCCCGCCGCCTCGATCGCACAGCTGGCAGCCGTGTTCGTCCAGATCGGAACCTACGTGGCGCCTCTGGTGGTGAAGTCCCTGCTCGTGATTGGCGCCGCCTTCAAGAGCGTGGCCCTCGCGCTGCTGACAAACCCGATCGGACTGGTGGTCACGGGGATCGCGCTTGCGGCCGGCCTGCTGATCTACAACTGGGACAAGATCGGCCCGTGGTTTGCATCCCTCTGGACCAACGTGCAGGGCTACTTCAGAGGCGCATGGGAAGGCATCAAGACACTGTTGTCCTGGTCTCCGCTTGGTCTGGTGATGAAGACCTGGGAGCCGCTTGTCAGCTGGTTCTCTGGTTTGTGGGACCGTGTAAAGGGCTTCATCGAGCCGATCGTCAGTGCAGGCAAGGCGGTTGGCGGCTGGTTTGGCGGCGGGAAGCAGGCGCAGCAGTCTGGCGGGCTGGCAGGAGGGCGCTCGCCGCTTGTAGCTGCCGGCGGACTCGCCAGTCAGGCCAACGTGAGCGGCGAGATGCGGGTGCGCTTCGAGAACGCGCCGCCGGGGATGCGCGTTGACCAGGGCAAAACGAATCAAAGTGCGCTGGCTTTCAACCCCGACGTCGGGTACCGGATGGCCGCTTACTAAAGCGACGGCTCTGCTATATTGCCGGAAACAAAACTTTTCACGGCAATAAGGGGAGTGCTATGTCAAAGCTGAAGAAAGTCGGTCTGTGGGTGCTGGGTATTTTCGTCGGCCTCACCATCTTGGGTGGCATCATCGGCGAGTCGCCGGAAGCGCAGCAGGCGGCCACGCCGGCCGAGTATCCGCCTGTGGCGGCTCAGCCGGTGGCGGCGGTTGCGGACCCGGAGGCAGAACGGAAAGCAGCCAAAGAGCAGGCACACGAACGCGCAAGGGCGATTTCGGCCAAGGCACTGGAGGGGATCAAGCTGGCGCCGAAGTGGGAGTCGGTCGAGGCGCGCAAGGTCGAAGCTGACTACTATCACGTGGTCATCTGGTACAAGCGCGATCCCAGCAGCTATGGCGAGGTTGAGCGTGACACGAAGGAAGTGGCACGCGCGCTCTTGCGTGAGATTCAGTCCGCTGGTGCCCTTGACGAGAAAAACTACTTCATGGTGGTGGCGGTCAGCGGCCGGATGAAGGAAAAGGGTGAAACCGGCCGTGACATGGTTCGGCTGTTCGGCGAGACGACATACGACATCTCGAAAGATTCACTGAAGTTCAAGCCCAGCGCATAGCGGGTTTGGGCAGCGAGAGAAAGGCACCTTCGGGTGCCTTTTTTATTTGGGCGGACACATGGCTTGGAAAGACAAACTGCAGCCGGCATCCTTCCGCGGCGTGCCCTTCGAAGTCGAGTCCGACGACGCCACCTTCGGCCGGCGCGTCCAGGTGCACGAGTATCCGCACCGGGACCAGCCCTATGTCGAGGACCTGGGGCGCGCGGCGCGGGAGATGAACATCACCGCGTTCCTGGTCGGTCCCGACTACATGGACAAGCGGGATCGCCTGCTTGCCGCCATCGAGGAGGCCGGGCCCGGCACGCTGATCCATCCGTGGTACGGCGAGCGCAAGGTCTGCATCCGCGAGCCGGCGTCCGTCTCGCACAGCACCAGAAATGGCGGCATGTGCGTGATCTCGCTGGCGTTCGTCGAAGCGGGCGAGCTAGCGTTCCCGGAAGCGCGCGACTCGCACGGCGCGCAGTCCCTGATTGCTGCGGACGCGCTGCAGGCGGCGGCGATCGATGACTTCGCCGAGAGCTTCTCGGTCGACCAGATGCCGGCGTTTGTCACCAGCGACGCGCTGTCGGTGTTCGGCGGTGGCCTCGGCAATATCGAGTCGGCGCTGGGATCCGCACGCGGCCTGCTGGCCAATCCGCTCGGCTCGCTGCAATCCCGCCTGCCCGGGCTGATCGGCGACTCTGCCGGCCTTGCCGGCTCGGTCTTCGGGATGTTTCGACGCGGGGATTCGGTGCTGACCGCCGCGCGCGGTCTGTTCGGCGGTGCGGGCGTCTATTCGATGAACCGCGACGCAGTGCGCGCACTGCTCGGCCTCAGCCAGCGATTCCAGGCGCCGGCGCGCCCGGCCTCGCTCTCGCCCAGCCGGCAGCGCTCGATCGAGAACGAGCGCGCGGCGAATGCACTGATGAGCCGGGCGATGCTGGTTCAGGCCGCCGGCATGACGGCCACGATGCCGCTGCCGGTCTATGACGACGCGGTCGAGATCCGCAAGCAGTTCAACGGCGCACTCGATGTCGAGTCGCTGACGGCCAGCGACGAGGTCTACACCGCGCTGCAGGACCTGCGCGCGAAGGTGCACGCCGACATCACGAACCGCCTCGCTTCGTCGGCCCGGCTGCAGACGATCCGGCCCAAGGGCGTGACGCCGGCGCTGGTGCTGGCGTACGACCACTACGGCGACGTGCGCCGGGAGCAGGAGCTGGTGGAAGCCAACCGCCTGTCCCGGCCCGGCTTCGTGCCTGCTGAACCCTTGAAAGTGCTCGCGGTATGAACGACGTCCGACTGCTGGTGAACGGCAAGGAGTATGGCGGCTGGAAAGACATTGAGATCACCGCCGGCATCGAGCGCCAGGTGCGCGACTTCACGCTTGCCGTGACCGACAGGTGGCCCGGCCAGCAGGATCTGCCGCGGCGGATTCGCCCGGGCGATGTTTGCGAGCTGTTCATCGGCAAGGACAAGCTGCTCACCGGCTACGTGGACGCCACGCCGATCCGCTACGACGGCAAGTCCGTCTCGGTTGGCGTGAAGGGCAGGAGCAAGACGGCCGACCTGGTCGACTGCTCGGCGGTGCATTCGCCGGGGCGCTGGAGCGGCGCGCGCGTCGATCGCATCGCCGCCGATCTGGCCCGGCCCTACGGGATCGAGGTGCAGGCGCAGGTGCCCGTCGGCGCGCCGATGACGCACGCGATCGACCAGGGCGAGTCGGTGTTCGAGTCGATCGCGTGCGTCATCGGCGCGCCGACGGGCACCTGCGCCTGCACCTCGATCCCGTAGGGCCGGGCCAGATCGGCGGCGATGCGATCGACG
>DATLGF010000051.1:0-3133 GCA_035540575.1 Noviherbaspirillum sp. | reverse complement strand
GTGCCGGGCAGCAAGACCTTGAAGCGGAAGGCTTCCTGCCCAGCACCGGTCCATGCAAGCCTTGCCGTCACCTGCTTGCGGCCGGGTTCGGAGACGAAGGAGGCGCGCTTGTCGGATGGCAGCGGCCGATAGGTCTGGCCGATCGCCTCGCGCCGCTCCGGCACCCCGGCTTCGCGCGGCGCAAGGAACACGCGCGCGGCCCCGCCCTGAACCGGATCGAAATCCTCCCACTGGTACTGGCCGGCGCTGAGCTCGGGCCTGTCCTCCGGCGGGCGGCCGCGCAGCGTCAGCAGGCTGCTCTGCCCTGCCAGGATGCGTGCGTCATGCCTGTCCGGATTGAGCGCAAACCATCCGGGAATCGCGGTCTCGGCCGCTTCCGGCGTGGTCAGGTCTTCCGGCATGCGCAGCATGCGCGGCAGGTGCGCGGGGCGCACATAGGCGTTGACGAGGGTCGGCGCCGTGGCGGCAATGCGCAGCTTCGCCACCTGTTGCGGCACCGCGAAGAACACTTCCCAGGGATCGGAAACCTGTTCGCCGGCTGCTTCTGGCCAGGGCGCGTCGTAGGAGGACGCCAGCATCTCCGGCTTCAGCTCGAACTTGCGCACCGTGGCGCCTTCCGCGTCCAGGAAGCTTACTTCCACTGGAGCCGATGACAGCCGCGCGGCTGCGGCAACCGTGCGGCGCAACACCAGACGCAAGGGTGTCGACGCATTGGCTGCGTGGCTGATCGAAAACTCGAGCGCTGCCGTGTCGCGCACGTCCTCGTGCGCCGCCTGATCGGCCGGTTTCGCCTCCCAGGCGCGCAGGTGCTGCACCGGCGGCGTGATGTCGGTCTCGCGCTCGCCCTCGACCAGCAGGAAGCGGACGCTGGCCTCGCGGCTGGCGCGCACTTCAAGCCAGCCGCCGGGAAACTTCTCCCGGCGCTCGAACTGACCGCCCTGCCAGGCATGGCTGGACTCGCGCCGCAGAAAGGCGCTGTGGCCAAACCAACGCACCGCAACCTGCTCCGACTGGGCAGAGGATTCCCCCGTCACCTCGTCGGTCTCCAGCACGATGCGCACCTCGCCGCCCTGCTCGGGCAACTGCACCGTCGCCCAGCGCGACGGGCCGACCGCCAGCCCCGGAACCTGGACACGATCCAGCGGCGCACCGAGGTCATACCCGCGCAACACGTAGATGTCGCGCTCCGTTGACGGCTCCTGCGCGCCAATCGGCTGCCAGCGCGATGCGATCAGGCTGGCTCGCTCGGCCTCGGTCAAGAGCTTGGGCGGAAACACGTTACCCATTGCCAAACGCTCGCGCTGCGCATCATTCAAGCGACGCCATACCGATTCCGCTCTCGCTTGCGATACCGGGACCGGCACTGCAAGCCGCACCAGCACATCGGCAATGTCGGGGTCGGCGCTCAAGAGCCGCAGGCGCAGGCGTGCGGGGCGCGCGCCGGCGTCGAAGCGCATTCTCGTGTTCGCGGCAGCAAGCGGAAACGGCGCCGACTGTTCGAGATAGAACGAGCCGGTGCCCCGCACGCCTTCCGGAAGATAGAATTCGACCAGGTCGCGACGGAAGTGGTGCACGCGTTCGGAAAGGACGGTTCCGCCCGCATCCAGTTCCTGCACCTCGATCGCATAGTTCCAGCGCCGCTGCGCATCGGCTTGCCGTGCAGCGCGTGCATGCTCGACCTCGAACAGATTGGCATTGCTGAGCACGCGTACCGCGCCGGCAGATGGCGGCAGCGCATAGACGACGCCGGGGCCACCGACCGTCAGCACATTGCCGCGCGTGGCTTCGGCATGTTCGGACAGTGCGCGGAATGTTGCACCGACCTCGGCCTGCGGCAGCGGCGATGCCTGAAAACGGGATGCGCCAAACAAGGCAGCGGCGGCGACCAGGATCAGGCTGGCCAAACGGAATATCAGTCGCAAACTCATTCAATCACCATCCATTGGCTACGGCTGCGGATAAAACGCGCAACATCCTGTCGCGCCAGAGGACCCGGCGGCACCGCGATCGCGGTCCTGTCTTGCGCATCGCCCCGGGCAGGCGCGCTCAGGGCCAGGACGCCGACCAGGGACCGGCTGCCATCGCTGACGAGCAGGTAGGCGCCGCGTCCGCCGCTGTCCTCGAATCGTTCGAACTGCAGGTCGGCAAAGCGTTTCTGCATTGCGGAGAGCAGCACGATGTCCTGGGTCTGCCGGTACTTCTCCGCACTTTCGCGCAGTGCGGCCGGAAGCCGGCGCGTGCCCATCCGGCGCTCGGCAAGCGCCTGCTCGATCGCACCTTGCTGTACCAGCATGCCCAGCGCGGCAAACTGCCTACGCCCGCTTTCCAATGCACCCTCACCGAGCTGCTGGCGTGCGAGTGGCGAGATCCACAGCGCACCGAACCGCTTGTTCCGGGTCTGGCTCATGTAGGAGGCTTGCGGGCCCGTCGTTGCGTCATAGCCCGCGCTGTCCTCGGCGCCGGTCCCGACTCTGACGTTGAAGCCCATGTCTTCCAGGCCGCGCAGCACTTTGGCGGCCGCGCCGGTGAGCGCATTCCTGTCCCGCGCACCATCGTCGAAGCTCAGCAGTGCATCTTCGGTCGCTGCCGGCGCATCGGCGCGTACGCCGAAGGCGCGCACGTGCAGCACCGCGCCCGGCTCCGTATCCATGGCGCGCAATGCCGCCTGATGCGCCAGCGTGAACAGGCTGGCGGCATTGGCGACGGCCAGCACGTCGGTTTTTGCATCGCGATTCGCATCCGGTTCGGCACCGGCAATGACCAGCATGCGTGCCTGCAGATCCTCGAAGGCCGCGAGCGCCGTTTCCAGCGTGCCCTTCTCGGCCTGCGGTCGCGGCACGGCAAGTACCAGGTTCTCGGCCTGGCCAGCGCGGATGAGGATCCAGCCGCGTCCGTTCCCTTCGTCGGACAGCAGGAAGTAGCTTCCCGTGCTGCCGCCCAGCCAGCGCAGCTCGAGCCCTGCGGCGCGTGCACTCGCACCGGCGGCGGCAAACGTGCTGGGTGCCTGCTTGGCGCCGGCCGGATCGGATGTGTTCGCCAGTCCGAGCAAGGGCGTCAGGACTTCACGTTCGATGCGAAGCAGTTCTTCACGGGTCGGTGCGCGGTATTCCACGCCCGCGGAGCCCGCCGGCCG
>DATLGF010000050.1:0-5558 GCA_035540575.1 Noviherbaspirillum sp. | reverse complement strand
GGCGACGATCTCGGCGCATGGATGCTGCAACGGGGCTGGGCTGTGGCGACACCGGATGCGCCTTTCGAATACACGGCGCTCGAACGCATCGCACACGCGAAGGGCATCGGGATCTGGGGCATACCGGTCGAACGCGGGCGGTCGCGGTAAGAAGCCCTGGCAAAATGCCGCCGGCGGCGTTGCGCCTCCTTGCCGTACACCACCTGCTGTCTGCGACTGCGCGCCTTGCCATCGGCATGTTGTCAGGGCTTCCAAGGCGTGCTCACGTCATGAAGGAGACGATGGCTGGTGCTGCGTGATCGTCTCGTTCACCTGCAAGCGGTCAACCTCAAGTTCACCGATGCGCAATCGCTTGATTGCCGCCCCTTCGATAGCCAGTTGCTTGATCGCCAGCCAGCGCACCGCCAGCGCGCCGATCGCGAACGCGCCGACGCTCACCACGGCAAGGGCAGTCGCCGCACGTGCAAACGCGAGTTGCGAACCGGCACGCGGATAGGAAAGTTCGTGGTCGCCCATAACGCCCTCCGAAGAAATGCGTGCGTTAGAGGTTTGGAGAGATGCGCGCGTTCCGGGTTGCGCAAGCAAGACGCCGTGATCGAGCGCAACCGCCAGACTTTCTTGCATGTTGCTCTGATGCCCGACTATCGTCAGGAACTGCCGTTCACGCGCCCACCATTCCCTGTCCGCAAACACGTATCGTCTCGCCGCTGATTCCGTGCGCGCCAGGTGTCGCGAGGAAGGTGATCAGCTCGGCCACGTCGCGCGGCTGCCCGCCTTGTTGCAGCGAATTCAGCCGGCGCCCGATCTCGCGTGTGAAGAACGGCATCTTCCCGGTCATCGCGGTTTCGATGAAGCCCGGTGCGACGGCGTTGATGCAGATGCCGCGTGCGGCAAGGCGCGACGCCATCGCGGCCGCGTAGCCGATCAGCGCGGCCTTCGAGGCGGCGTAATTGGTCTGGCCGAAGTTGCCGGCCACGCCGCTGATCGATGACACGCAGACGATGCGGCCCTCGTCGCGCAGCAGCGTTTCCGACACCAGGGTTTCATCGATTGCGGCAATCGCCGCGAGGTTCACGGCGATCACCATGTCCCACTCGCGCGCGGACATCTTCGCCAGCGTGCGGTCGCGCGTGATGCCGGCATTGTGCACGACGATGTCTACGCCGCCACGCCATTGCGGCTCGCGCAAGGCTTGCGCCAGCCGCGACGGCGCGTCGGAGGTGGAAATGTCGAGCGCGAGCGGATGCGCGCCGACGCGCGCACAGGTGTCGTTCAAGTCGTCCAGCGCGGTCGGGATGTCCAGGCAGATCACGCGCGCCCCTTCCTCGGCGAGGCGTTCGGCCGCGGCCATGCCGATGCCGCGTGCGGCGCCGGTGACGAGCGCGGTCTTGCCCTCCAGAGCCCGCGTGCGCAGAAGCGCGGCGGGCGCCGCCACGCGCTCGCGGATGCGCACCGCCTGGCCCGACACGTAGGTCGATTGCGGCCCGCAGAAAAAGCGCAGCGGTCCGTCCAGCCGATCGACGGCGGCGGGCGACACATAGCCGAGATTCACGCAGACGCCCTTGCGGCCAAGCTCCTTGGCGAGCGAGCGGCTGAATCCCTCGACGCCGCGCGCGACGGCTGCGGCGACCGGATCGGCCGCCTCGTCCGGCAACGCGGCAAGCAGCAGCACACGGCCATTGCGGGCGATGCGGCGGATGACCGGTTGGAAGCCGTCATACAGCGCACGGCAGTCCTCGGGTGCGCGCAGGCCGGTCGCATCCATGACGACGATGTCGAGCGGCGCAGTGTCGCTTTCGTCGATCGAATGCCGCAAGCTCGCGCCCGCCTGCTCCAGAGCCTGTGCGAGCTGGCCGAATGCGTAGCCGCCGGCCGTCGGCAGCAGCAGTGCCGTCCTTCCCGCGAACGGCTCTTCCACGTAGCCGCCTTCGGCCCGCGCGAGATTCACCGGATTCGGCAGACCCAGCACGCGCATGAAGGGCCTGGACAGGGGATTGCGGTGCAGCTTGCTCAGCAGATCGGACATCGGTTTTTCGCTTTTCGATATGGGTATTTCGCGCCGCCGGCTCAGCCCGGAGGGCGGCGCCCATCATAGGTGACGCGGACAATGCGGGCAATCCTGCGTACCGCGTGCTTTCCATCCGCGCATGTGTGAATGACAATGGCGGCTGGTCCGCGGGCGGCTCACGCATGCGCGGCAAGTCGAAGGTTTTCGAGGGAGACGCGATGAACGAACAGATGGCGGCCGTACAGCCGGCTCAGTACCGGCCCTGGGATATCGGCACCGGCGTGCACGGCTATGCGTGGGAGGCGCCGCGGCCGCGCGCGGCGATCCTGCTGCAGCACGGGTTTGCCGAGCATGCGCAGCGCTATGTGCGGCAGTACAGCGCGCTGATTCCGCATCTTCTGGATATCGGGATCAGTGTCTATGCGTTCGATCTGCGCGGGCACGGACAGTCTCCGGGCCGGCGCGCGGTGACCGACGTCGAGACGGCGGTAGCCGATCACCTCGCCGCACGCCGCAAGCTCGAAGCGCTGCCGCTTCCGCTCTTCCTGATCGGGCACTCGCTCGGCGGCATCGTCACCGCCACCAGCGTGGTGCGCAACCCTGCCGCGCTGCAGGGCGTGATCCTCAGTAGTCCGGCGCTGCTCGTCAGTGCCAATCCGCTCACCCGCCTGTTTGCGCGCGTGGTCGGCGCGATCGCACCCTCCTTGCCCGCGAAGTCGCTGCCGCCTTCAGGCATCTCGCGCATTCCCGAGCAGGTGCTGCAGCTCGTGCAGGATCCGCTCGCGTACCATGGGCGCATGCCGGCCGGGCTGGCGGCGAGCATCCTGTTCACCTCGCGCGGCAACTGGAACCGTTATCGCGACTGGCAGGCGCCGACGCTTGTGATCCACGGCACCGCCGACACCTTCACCGAACCCGAAGGCAGCCTGCGCTTCATCGACGCGATCCGGTCCGCGGACAAGACGTTGCACCTGGTCGAGGGCGGATACCACGAGCTGTTGAACGATGTCGGCAGCGAACAGGTGTTGCAGGTGATCCTCGGCTGGCTGGAAGAGCGCATCTGATAGCGCCGCCGCACCGCACCAGCATCAGCGCCCTCGACGCTTTCTGACAGTCGCGCCGCACCGGCATGGACGGCACCGGAGGTGCCGCTCACCACACGCCATAGAAGACGCCTGCCTCCTTGTACCGGTTCGTGCCGCGTTCGACTTCTTCGTGCGTTACAGTGGTACGCCGCTTGAGCTTGCAGAACCAGTCGAACAGGCGCTGATGCATTTCCGCCCGCACCGACGCATGTTCCGCGCTGGTCCCGAGGTCGCGGAACTCGTCCGGATCGGTGCGCAGATCGAACAGCTGCGGCGCATAGCCCTGCCAATGCACGTACTTCCAGTTCTGGGTACGGACCATCCAGGCGCGGCATTCGTCAACGTCGCGCCCGAGCAGGCGACGCGCCAGCCGATATGAGTAATCGAGCTCGGAGAACACCGCATCGCGCCACGCGGCGCCGGCCACGTCACTGGCGCGGGTCAGGGCGAGCAGCGACCGGCCTTCGACGCGATGCGCCGGAATCCCGCATTCCAGTGCATCGAGTATGGTCGGAACGGTATCGATCGCTTCCACGAGTTGCCGGCTCACCGATCCGCGGGTGAGGTCCGCCTTCTCGGACGGATCGTAGACGAGATACGGCACCCGCTGCACCGTGTCGTGAAATTGCTCCTTCTCGCCAAGCCAGTGGTCGCCGAGGTAGTCGCCATGGTCCGCGGTGAACACGACGAGTGTGTCATCCCAGCGGCCCAGCTTTTCCAGCGTTTCCCACAGGCGTCCTATCTCGTCGTCCAGCTGCTTGATAAGGCCCTGATAGGCCGGACGCACGGCGTTGCTGACTTCTTCACGCATGAAGTTTGCGCATTCCTCCTGCTGCCGATAGGCCTCCAGCACAGGATGCTGGCTGATCAATTCGTCCTTGTGGCGGCGCAGTGGCAGGCACTGATCCAGCGTGTACATGTTGTGGTACGGCGCCGGGGCCATGTAGGGCCAGTGCGGCTTGACGTAGGAAAGGTGGAGTGCCCAGGGCGCGTCGCCGCGCGAACGGATGAAGTCGATTGCCTGGTCCGTCGTGTAGGCCGTCTCGGAATGCTCCTTGCGTACGCGCGCCGGCAGGTGCACGTTGCGCATGTTCCATCCAGATACCTTCTCGCCTTGCTCGTTGATGGCGGCAATGACGAAGTCGCTCCAAGGATCGCTGCTCTCATAGCCGTTGCGGCGCAGATAGTGAGCGTAATCCCCTTCGGGCTCAGCATGATGTCCGTCATAGCGGTCCACCAGGCTGAATCCGCCCTCGCGCAGCAAGGCTGCCAGTGCGGAGCCGCCGTCCATGTCGAGCCGCTCCATCGCGTGCTTGTCCGGCAACACATGCGTCTTCCCTGCCAGTGCCAGGTCCATCCCGCGGCCCCGCAGGTATTCGCCGAGCGTAATTTCGTTCATCGACAACGGCACCCTGTTCCAGGTCGCGCCATGGCTGGACGGGTAGCGACCGGTATAGAACGACATGCGCGACGGACCGCATACGCCGGACTGGACGAATGCCTGCTCGAAACGCACGCCGCGGCGTGCCAGCGCGTCTATGTTCGGCGTGTGCAGGTAAGGGTGCCCGTAGCAGGACAGATGATCCGCCCGCAACTGGTCGCACATGATGAAAAGTACGTTTTTCGGCGTGCCCATTTTCGAAAGATGTGAGGGACGGGATTGCTCAGTCTTCCGGCGTGAATCCGGAGGCCTCGATGGCAGGTGCCCACAGTTCCGCGTCTGCCTTCTGGATGCGCGCCAGGTCCTGTGGCGAGGTCCCGGTCGCGGTGAAGCCGCGCAGCGCGAGCTTGGATTTCACGTCCGGATCCTTGAGCGCGTCGACGGCAGCCCGGTTGAGCTTTTCGATCACGTCGCGCGGCGTGCCGGCAGGGGCATACATCCCGTTCCAGCCAACCGCTTCGAGCTTGTATCCCGACTCCTTGAAGGTAGGGACATCAGGAAGCGCTTGAAGACGCTGGGATCCCGAAGTCGCAAGGATCCGGATACGTCCGGCCTTGTGCATTTCGGCCAGGTCGGATGCGGTATTGAAGAGGATCGGAAGGTGGCCGCCGATCAGATCGCTGAGCGCCGGCGTGGAGCCCTTGTAGCCCACATGCGTCATCTCGATGTTGGCGGTCTTGGCGAACATTACGCCGAAGAAGTGGGGGAGGGAGCCTGGTGCCGATGTCCCATAGTTCGCTCTCTGCGGGTTCTTGCGCACCCAGTCGGCGAGTTCAGTGACGTTCTTCACGGGCGACTGGGGAGACACCGCCACCGCGTACTCGAAAACCGACAGCTGCGCGACGGGCGCGAAGTCATTCACCGGATCGTAGCGCAGGTTCTTGTAGATCTTGGGGAACAGGGACATCATCGCCACCGGCGTGACGAGCAGGGTCTTGCCGTCAGGCGCGGCATTTTTCACGGCTTCGGCGGCAATACGCCCGGCGGCGCCCGGCCTGTTCTCGACAATCACCGGAGTTCCAAG
>DATLGF010000049.1:0-18526 GCA_035540575.1 Noviherbaspirillum sp. | reverse complement strand
TGCCTGGACGACCCGAACGTACGCGAGATCATGCCGTTCATCTCCAAGCCCATCGTCACATACGGCTTTCATCCGGAGGCCGAGGTGCGCGCGGTGGATGCGAAGGCGGTCGACAGCCACATGGAATTCACCGTGCTGCAGAAGGACTATCCGCCGCTGCAGGTGCACCTGAACCAGCCCGGCATGCACAACGTGCAGAACGCCTGCGCGGCGATCGCGATCGCGCGCGAACTCGGTGTCGATGACAGCGCGACGCAGAAGGCGTTGAAGGAATTCAACGGCGTTGGACGCCGTTTCACGCGCTACGGCGACGTGGCCTTGCCGGGCGGCGGCGCGTTCACGCTGGTCGACGACTATGGTCATCACCCGGTCGAGATGGCGGCGACCATCGCGGCCGCACGGGGCGCCTATCCCGGCCGCCGTCTGGTGCTGGCCTTCCAGCCGCATCGCTACACCCGCACCCGCGACCTGTTCGAGGACTTCGTGAAGGTGATGTCGAGCGTCGATGCGCTGGTGCTCGGCGAAGTGTACGCGGCCGGCGAAGCGCCGATCGTCGCCGCCGACGGCCGCTCTCTCGCGCATGCGTTGCGCGTGCTGGGCAAGGTGGAGCCGGTGTTCGTCGAGGATGTGGCGGAAATGCCGGAGATCATCAGGAGTGTCGCAAAGGATGGCGACGTCGTGGTCACGATGGGCGCGGGATCGATCAGTGCAGTGCCGGGGAAGCTGGCGGGGAAGGTGTAGGCAATGGGCAAGGAATTCGGAAAGGTCGGCGTGCTGTACGGCGGCCGCTCGGCGGAGCGGGAAGTCTCGCTGATGTCGGGCAGCGGCGTGCTGAAGGCGCTGCAGAGCAAGGGCATCGACGCGCACGGTTTCGATACCGGTGAGCGCAGCATCGCCGAGCTGGCGGCGCAGAAGTTCGATCGCGCGTTCATTGCGCTGCACGGCCGCTACGGCGAGGACGGCACGCTGCAGGGCGTTCTGGAGCAGCTCGGGATTCCGTACACCGGATCCGGTGTGATGGCTTCGGCGATCGGCATGGACAAGGTGATGAGCAAGCGCATCTGGATCAACCACGGCCTGCCGACGCCGCGCTTCGTCGTGCTCGATGCACGCGACACCACGCGCGAGCAGTTGCGCGCGGTGCCGGACGAACTCGGCCTGCCGCTGATGCTGAAGGCGCCGCACGAGGGTTCGACGATCGGCATCGCCAAGGTCGCCGGCTATTCGGAGATGCAGAACGGGTTCGAGCTGTGCGCGAAGTATGACGAAGTCGTGCTGGCCGAGGAATTCATCAGCGGACGCGAACTGACCGTGCCGGTGCTCGGGCGCGGCCGCCATGCGCGCGCGCTGCCCATCGTCGAGATCCGCGCCCCGCAGGGCAACTACGACTACGAACACAAGTATTTCAGCGACGACACGCAGTACCTGTGCCCGGCGCCGCTGGACGAGGCATTGACCAGGCGCATCCAGTCGCTTGCCGTGGGCGCGTTCAATGCGCTCGGCTGCGCCGGCTGGGCGCGCGTGGATTTCATGCTGCGCGCGACGGACAACGAGCCCTTCCTGCTGGAGATCAATACCTCTCCCGGGATGACCGGACATTCGCTGGTGCCGATGTCGGCCAAGGCCGACGGCGTGAGCTACGAGGACCTGTGCGTGGAAATCCTGCGCATGGCGACGCTGGAGTTGAAACCGAATACGGAGTGGCGGCCGGCCTGACGCGATGTGGCACGACGTACGGACGCTCAATGCGACAACCAATGCACTGCTCGGACTGCTGGTGCTGGGATTGCTCGCGTCGGGCTTCTGGTGGGTTGCGCACCGACCGATGTTCACCTTCCGGGTGGTCGTCGTTGAAGGTGCGCAAGGTGCGCCGCTGCGGCATGTGAGCGCGCCGACGATCCGCACGACGGCGCTGCCGGGCGTGAAGGGGAATTTCTTCACCGCCGACCTCGATGCGGTGCGCCAGGCGTTCGAGAGCGTGCCGTGGGTGCGCCAGGCGACAGTGCGGCGCGAATGGCCGAACCGGCTGATCGTGAACGTGGAGGAGCACCGCGCGCTGGGCGCGTGGGGCGACGACGGCAGGTTGCTGTCGGTGAAGGGGGAAGTATTCACCGCGAACCTGGCCGAAGCGGAGGCGGACGGGCCGCTGCCGGTGTTCTCCGGACCGGAGGGCAGTGCGAAGGACGTGGTGGCGCGCTTTCGCGAGCTGCATGAATGGCTCAAGCCCGCGGGGCTGGTGCCGGAATCGGTTGCCCTGTCCGAGCGCTATGCGTGGACGGTGAAGCTGGTCGGCGGCATGACGGTGGAACTCGGACGCGAGCAGGCGCGCGTTTCGGTGCAGGAAAGGGCGCAGCGGCTGGTCGGGATTTACCCGCAGCTGGCCGCGCGCCTGCAGGACAGGATTGAAACAGTCGATATGCGGTATCCGAACGGGCTGGCATTGAGCGCGCAGGGCCTGAAGCTGGCTACCGAAGGGAAGAAAAAATAAGCGGATCATCATGACAAAAGACGCGAAGAACCTGATCGTCGGCCTCGACATCGGCACCTCGAAGGTGGTGGCGGTCGTGGCCGAGGTGCTGCCCAACGGCAGGCACGAAGTCATCGGCCTTGGCCAGCACGAGTCGAAGGGCTTGAAGAAGGGAGTGGTGGTCAACATCGAGGCGACGGTGGAATCGATACAGCGCGCGCTCGAGGAAGCCGAGCTGATGGCCGACTGCAAGATCCGCAATGTCTACACCGGGATCGCCGGCAGCCATATCCGCAGCTTCAATTCCAGCGGCATGGTGGCGATCAAGGACAAGGAAGTCACGCCGACCGACGTGGCGCGCGTGATCGAGACCGCCAAGGCGGTCAACATCCCGACCGACCAGCAGCTGCTGCACACGGTCCCGCAGGAATTCATCGTCGACAACCAGGAAGACGTGCGCGAGCCGATCGGGATGAGCGGCATCCGCTTGGAAGTGAAGGTGCACATCGTCACCGGCGCGGTGTCGGCCGTACAGAACATCGTCAAGTGCGTGCGCCGCTGCGGGCTTGAAGTCTCGGATCTGATCCTGCAGCCGATGGCCTCCGCCGACGCGGTGCTGACGCCGGATGAGAAGGAGCTCGGCGTGGTGCTGGTCGACATCGGCGGCGGCACCACCGACGTGGCGATCTTCACCGAAGGCGCGATCCGCCATACCGCGGTGATCCCGATTGCCGGCGACCAGATTACGAACGACATCGCGATGGCGCTGCGCACGCCGACCGCCGAGGCGGAGGAGATCAAGCTGCGTTTCGGCGTGGCCAAGCAGGTGCTGGCCGATCCGAACGAAACGCTGGAAGTGCCGGGCCTGGGCGACCGCGGTCCGCGTGCGCTGTCCCGTCAGGCCCTGGCGGCGGTGATCGAGCCGCGGGTCGAAGAACTGTTCGCGCTGGTGCACCAGGTCGTGCGCGAATCCGGCTATGAGGAAGTGCTGTCTTCCGGCATCGTGCTGACCGGCGGTTCGTCGACGATGCCGGGAATGGTCGAGCTGGCCGAAGACATTTTCCTCAAGCCGACCCGCCTGGGTGTCCCGGAATACAGCGGCCAGCTGGCGGACGTGGTGCGCAGTCCGCGCTATTCCACGGTGCTCGGCCTGTTGATGGAAGCAAAGAAGCAATACCTGCGCGGGCATCTGGTGACGCGCCAGGACGGTTCGGTGGGGGCGGTATGGAAGCGCATGAAGGAGTGGTTCTTCGGGACGTTTTAAGTTTTGGGCATCTGTAATTAACCGCAGTTAGCAGTGGCTAGTCGCCACATCGCGTAGTGACTAACGACTGACAACTGCATCATTGATAAGGGAGTCAACCATGGAAATCGACATGATCGATAACGCAAATCTCGGCACCGTGATCAAGGTGGTAGGTGTGGGCGGTGCAGGCGGCAATGCCGTGCAGCACATGATCAACAAGGGCGTGTCCGGCGTGGAATTCATCGCTGCCAACACCGACGCCCAGGCGCTCGCGCAGTCGAAGGCGCACAATGTGATCCAGATCGGCGACACGGGTCTTGGCGCCGGCATGAAGCCGGAGGTCGGCCGCAAGCTGGCCGAGGAATCGCGCGCGCGCATCGAGGACGCACTGCGCGGCGCGCACATGGTGTTCATCGCCGCCGGCATGGGCGGCGGCACCGGCACTGGCGCCGCGCCTATCGTCGCCCAGGTCGCCAAGGAACTCGGTGCATTGACTGTGGCGGTCGTTTCGAAGCCCTTTTCCTACGAAGGCGCCAAGTGCATGGAAATCGCCGACGAGGGTCTGGAAGCCTTGTCCCAGCATGTTGATTCGCTGATCGTGATCCTCAACGAGAAGCTCGAGGACATCTACGAGGACGACAGCATGATCGAGTGGCTGCAGCATGCCGATGACGTGCTGAACAATGCGGTCGCCGGCATCGCCGAGATCATCAACGTGCCCGGCCACATCAATGTCGACTTCAACGACGTCAAGACCATCATGGGCGAGCAGGGCAAGGCGATGATGGGTACCGCGACGGCTTCCGGCGTCGACCGTGCGCGCATCGCGGCCGAGCAGGCCGTCGCTTCGCCGCTCTTGGACGGCATCGACCTGTCCGGCGCGCGCGGCGTGCTGGTCAATGTGACCGCGAGCCGCAGCCTGAAGGGCAAGGAGATCAAGGAAGTGATGGCCACCGTGCGCGCCTTCGCCGCTCCGGACGCATCGATCGCGCAGGGCATTGCCTACGACGATTCGATGGGCGACGACATCCGCGTGACCGTGGTTGCAACTGGCCTGGGCCGCGCCCGCAAGAACGTGCAGCTGGTGCAGACCCCGGTGTTGCGCACCGGCACGCACAACGAGCCGATCATGGCCGACGCCACCGTCGCCCAGACCGCCACGGGCGCCGTCGGCGCCAGCTTCGGCGGCCTGAAGGCGCCGGCGGTGTGGCGTCGCGAATCGGCGTCGGAAACCGTGCGCGCGCTCGAGAAGAACGGGATGGAGACCTACGACATCCCGGCCTTCCTGCGCAAGCAGGCGGACTGACGCGCGCCAGCCGGCCGCCACTGCAGAAATCGCAATTCGCCGGCATACTGCGCTCTGAGCGCCGCGCCGAGGGCTCGCCCCGGCGCGGCGTTTCTACTTGTGCCGCAGTCGCCGCTTCCGCATGCGCGGGACGGCGGCCGCAGCGCGTGATTTCCCATCAGAACAAGGACACCATCATGACGATCAAAATCGGCGACCGCCTGCCTGAAGCCACCTTGTACGAATTCATCGATACCGAAACCGAAGGCTGCACCCTCGGCCCGAACGCATTCAAGGTCAGCGACCTGGTCAAGGGCAAGAAGATCGCGATCTTCGCGCTGCCCGGCGCCTATACCCCGACCTGTTCCGCCAAGCATGTGCCCGGCTATGTCGAGCACGCCGATGCGCTGAAGAACAAAGGCGTGGACGAGATCTGGTGCATCTCGGTCAATGACGCGTTCGTGATGGGGGCCTGGTGCCGCGAGCAGAAGGCCGGCGGCAAGGTACGCATGATGGCCGACGGCAGCGGCGAGTTCACGAAAGCGGTGGGACTGGAACTGGACCTGACCGCCAAGGGCATGGGCGTGCGCTCGCAGCGCTACTCCATGCTGGTCGAGGATGGTGTCGTGAAGCAGGTGAACATTGAGGCGCCGGGCAAGTTCGAGGTGTCAAACGCCGAAACCATGCTGGCGCAGGTCTGAAGAATTGTGTATCCGGGACCGGGCTCTGCTCCCGGTCCTGATGTCTGTCGGAATCCTTCCGGCTGCCCGCTACGGCGCCACCACCACCTTCACCCGTGCTTCCTTCAGCGCCCGCGCCAGCGCCTCCGGCGGCCTGGCATCGGTAAACAACATGTCGATCTGCGAAACATGGGCCAGGCGCACCAGCGCCGGGCGGCCGAACTTGTCGTGATCGGCGACCAGCCACACCTCGCGTGACTGCTCGATGATGGTCTGCGCCACCTTCACTTCGCGCGGATCATAGTCGCGCAGCGTGCCGTCGGGCTCGATGCTCGAGATCCCGATGATGCCGATGTCTACCTTGAACTGACGGATGAAGTCGATGGTCGCCTCGCCGACGATGCCGCGGTCGCGCGCACGCACCACGCCGCCGGCAATGATGACTTCGCTGTGCGGGTTGTCCGCCAGGATTGCCGCCACGTTCAGGTTGTTCGTCACCACGTGCAAGCCCTCGTGGTGGACGAGTGCGCGCGCCACTTCCTCCGTCGTCGTGCCGATGTTGATCAGCAGCGAGCACCCGGCCGGCACCTGCGCCGCCACTGCGGCGGCGATGCGCCGCTTGGCTTCGATGTTGAGCGCCTGGCGCTGGCCGTAGTCGATGTTCTCCACCGAAGAAGGCACGCCCACGCCGCCGTGGTAGCGCGCCAGCAGCTTCGCTTCCTCCATCTGCTTGATGTCGCGGCGCACGGTCTGCGGCGTCACTTCGAGCTGTTGAGCCAATTCCTCGACCGAGATCGTGCCCTTCCTGCGCACCATGTCCAGCAACTGTCGCTGGCGTGGATTGAGCGTCATTCCTTCCCCTCGAAAATCATTTCTCGCATGCAATATAACTCCAAAACGAACGCAAACGAAAATAAAAGATTAAAAAAGGCGTTGCAAAATTTTCGGAGCTTGGCGTATTGTATGTACATGACAAGGTTTTTTTCATCATTTTCATCCCTTTCATCCTTCTCCCGCTAAGCCATGGACATGCCGCGCCAGCTACTCGAATGCGATCTGCTCATCATCGGCGGCGGCATCAATGGCGTGGGCATCGCGCGCGACGCCGCCGGCCGCGGGCTGTCGGTGGTGCTGTGCGAGAAGGATGACCTCGGCGCGCACACTTCGTCCGCATCATCCAAGCTGATCCACGGTGGCCTGCGTTATCTGGAGAACCGCGAGTTCGGGCTGGTGCGCAAGGCCTTGATCGAGCGCGAAGTGCTGCTCAGGGCAGCCCCGCACATCATGTGGCCGATGCGCTTCGTGCTGCCGCACGATCGCGGCCAGCGCCCGGCCTGGATGATCCGCACCGGCCTGTTTCTCTACGACTCGCTCGCGCGCCGCGACCTGCTGCCCGGATCGCAGAGCGTCGACCTGCGCAGCCATCCCGCCGGAGATCCGCTCAAGGCCGAGTTCACGCGCGGTTTCGTCTATTCCGACGGCTGGGTCGACGACGCCCGGCTGGTGGCGCTCAGCGCAGTCGACGCCGCCGCAAAGGGCGCGCGCATCCTCACGCGTACCGCCTGCACGGCAGTCGAGCGCGTCGGCAGCCGCTGGTCCGCGACGCTGTGGGGGCAGGACGGCGCCGCATGGTCGGTGAGCGCTCGCGCACTGGTCAATGCGGCCGGTCCCTGGGCTGCCCAGGTGCTCGAACTGGCCAGCAAGCGCGGCGCCGCGCGGCCGCTGCGCCTGATCAAGGGCAGCCACATCGTGGTGCCGCGCATGTTCGATCATCCGTATGCGTACATCTTCCAGCATCCGGACGGGCGCATCGTGTTCGCGATTCCGTTCCAGGGCGAGTTTACGCTGATCGGCACGACCGATATCGAATACCACGGCGATGCCGGCACGGTTGCGATCTCAAGCGAGGAAATCACCTATCTGTGCGACCTGTCGGCACGCTACTTCAGCCGGCCGGTCACGCCGGCCGACGTCGTGTGGTCGTACTCGGGGGTGCGCCCGCTGGTCGAGGACGAGGCGTCCGACGCGTCGTCCGTCACGCGCGACTACAAGCTCGAGCTCGAAGCCGGCACAGCGCCGCTGCTGTCCGTCCTTGGCGGCAAGATCACCACGTTCCGCAAGCTCGCCGAGGAAGCGGTCGACCTGATCGCGCCGCTGCTGTCCGCCCGCGGCGAACGGTGGACCGCCGACGCCTGCCTGCCGGGCGGCGATCTGTACGGCAGCGCGCCCTGCAAGCGCGCGGTGCTCGAGTTCGACAGCTTCGTGCAGGCGCTGCAGCAACGCTACGCCTGGCTGCCGCCCGTGCTGATGGCGCGCTACGCGCGGGCATACGGCACCCGCACCGAGCTGTTGCTGGCCGGGCGCAACTGCATCGCCGACATGGGTGACGAAGTGACGTCCGGCCTGTACGAAGCGGAAATCGACTACCTCGTCGAGCATGAGTGGGCGCGGACCGCGGCCGACATTCTATGGCGCCGCACCAAGCTTGGCCTGCGCGCGCCCCCGGGTGCCGAAGCGGCGCTCGACGCGAGGCTGGCGCAACGAGTGACAAGAAGACGCACGCAGGCATAAGAAGCCCTAACAAGAAGCCGGTGGCAAGGCGCGCCGACGCAGACAGTACGTGTAGTACGGCAAGGAGGCGCAACGCTGCCAGCGGCTTCTTGTTGGGGCTTCTAAGCGGCGCTTGAACAACTAGGAGGAGTAGTGCAACTGACACTTGAGAACGTGAGCAAGAAGCACGGCGCGGAAGATCATGTCTATCCGCTGTCGCTGCAACTCGCTCCCGGCACGATCAACGTCCTGCTGGGAACGACGCTCGCCGGCAAGACCAGCCTGATGCGCCTGATGGCCGGGCTCGACCGCCCGACCGGCGGCCGCGTGCTGGAGGAGGGGCGCGACGTCACCGGCGTGCCGGTGCGCGAGCGCAATCTCGCGATGGTCTACCAGCAATTCATCAACTATCCGTCGCTCACCGTCTACGAGAACATCGCCTCGCCGCTGCGGCTGCGCCGCCTGCCCGAAGACCAGGTCAGGAAGCGCGTGACCGAGATGGCCGAGCGTCTCCACATCACGCCGTATCTGCAGCGTTCTCCGGCCGAGCTGTCGGGCGGCCAGCAGCAGCGCACCGCCCTCGCGCGCGCACTGGTCAAGGAAGCGGGCCTGCTGCTGCTGGACGAGCCGCTGGTCAACCTCGATTACAAGCTGCGCGAGGAACTGCGTCGTGAGCTGAGCGACCTGTTTGCGGACGGCAAGACCACCGTCGTCTATGCAACGACCGAGCCGCTCGAAGCGCTGCAGCTCGGCGGGCAGGTTTGCGTGCTGCATGAAGGGCGGCTGCTGCAGAGCGGGCCGACGCTGGACGTGTTCCGCGCGCCGAACTGCATCCAGGCCGCGCGCACCTTCAGCGACCCGCCGATCAACCTGATGCCGGCGGTCCTGCAGGACGACGGCCGCGCCAATCTCGGCAACGGCCTGCTGCTGCCGCTCAATCCACACCAGAAGCGCGCCGCGGCCGGCGCCCGCGACATCGTCCTCGGCTTGCGCGCGCACAGCCTGCGCCTGACGCAGCGGCCGGGCGACGCCACCATCGATGCCGAGATCGAGCTGGCCGAGATCAGCGGTTCGGAGACCTATGTGCACGTGCACCGCGGCCGCATCGAACTGGTCGCCCAGCTGCAAGGCGTGCACAACCTGGAGATCGGCTTGCCCTGCAGCCTGCACTGCCAGCCCGACGACCTGTTCGTTTTCGCGCGCGACGGCGAACTGCTGTACGCGCCCAATCAGTACCAGCAAGGAGGCGAAGCATGGCGCGCATAGAACTGGTCGAACTGGCGCACGCCTACAAGCCCAATCCGACGCAGCCGGGCGACTACGCGCTGCGGCCGATGACGATGACCTGGGATGACGGCGGCGCCTACGCGCTGCTCGGCCCGTCCGGCTGCGGCAAGACCACGCTGCTCAACATCATCTCCGGCCTTGTGCGGCCCTCGCACGGACGCGTGCTGTTCGACGGCAAGGACGTGACCGCGCTGCCGCCCGAACAGCGCAACATCGCACAGGTGTTCCAGTTCCCGGTCATCTACGACACGATGACGGTGTTCGACAATCTCGCCTTCCCGCTGCGCAATCGCGGCTGGGGCGCGGCCGAAGTCGGTCGCCGGGTCAGCCAGGTCGCTGAAATGCTGGACCTCACCAGCGACCTCAAGCACCGCGCCAGCGGGCTGTCTGCCGATGCGAAGCAGAAGATATCGCTCGGCCGCGGCCTGGTGCGGCCGGATGTGGCGGCCGTGCTGTTCGACGAACCGCTGACCGTCATCGATCCGCACCTGAAGTGGCTGCTGCGTCGCAAGCTCAAGGAGATCCATCACGAACTCAAGCTGTCGCTGATCTATGTGACCCACGACCAGGTCGAGGCACTGACCTTCGCCGACAAGGTCGTCGTGATGACCCAGGGCGAGGTCGTGCAGGCGGGGAGCGCGCAGGAACTGTTCGAAGAACCGGCGCACACCTTCGTCGGCTACTTCATCGGCAACCCCGGCATGAACCTCCTGCCGTGCACCGTGCGCGACGGCGCGGCCTATGTGGAGGGCAACGGCATTGCCTTGTCCGACAAGGCGCGCGCCGCGCTCAAGGGCGCGGCGCAGGCGACGCTCGGCATCCGGCCAGAGTTCGTGGAATGCGCGAGTGCGCCGGGGCAGGGCGCGGCGCAGGCAACCGTCAGCACGGTGCGCGACCTCGGCACGCATTTCCTCGCCGAGTTCCAGGTGGGGGCGCGCAGCGTGGCGGCCAAGCTGCGCACGATGCATGCGGTGCCGGGCGAGACGGTGTGGCTGCGCCTGCCGCCGGAACGCACGCTGTATTACGTCAACGACAAGCGGGTGGCCTGACATGAAACCTTACAACAATCGCGCCTGGTTCCTGATTCTGCCGGTGATCCTGGCTGTCGCGTTCTCCGCGATCCTGCCGTTGATGACCATCGTGAACTACTCGGTCCAGGACATCCTCGGCCCCGGCCAGAGCGTGTTCGTCGGCACCGAGTGGTTCCAGATGGTCATGCGCGACAGCGAGCTGCATGGCGCGCTCCTGCGGCAGATCCTGTTCTCGCTGTCGGTGCTGGCCATCGAGATCCCGCTCGGCATCCTGATCGCCCTGACGCTGCCCGCGCAGGGCTGGCGGGCTTCGCTCGCGCTGGTGCTGATTGCGCTTCCGCTTCTGATTCCATGGAACGTCGTCGGCACGATCTGGCAGATTTTCGGCCGCGGCGACATCGGGCTGCTCGGCTACACGATCAATCAGATCGGCTTCTCGTACAACTACAGCGCCAATCCGATCGACGCCTGGGTCACCGTGCTCGCGATGGACGTCTGGCACTGGACGCCGCTGGTGGTGCTGCTCTGCTACGCCGGCCTGCGAGCGATCCCGGATGCCTACTACCAGGCCGCGAAGATCGACGGCGCCTCGCGCTGGGCGGTATTCCGCTTCATCCAGCTGCCCAAGCTGCGCAACGTGCTGATGATTGCCGTGCTGCTGCGTTTCATGGACAGCTTCATGATCTACACCGAGCCATTCGTGCTTACCGGCGGCGGCCCGGGCAGCACGACGACCTTCCTGTCGCAATACCTGACGACGAAGGCGGTGGGCCAGTTCGATCTGGGTCCGGCCGCAGCCTTCTCGCTGATCTATTTCCTGATCATCCTGCTGTTCTGCTTCGTGCTCTACAACTGGATGCAACGTGTCGGAACGGGAGACGCCAAATGATGAGCAAGCACATTACCCGGCCGCTGCTGGCGCTCTACCTGCTGCTGTCGCTGCTGCCGATCTACTGGATGCTGAACATGTCGTTGAAGACCAACGCCGAAATCGTTGGCACCTTGACGCTGTGGCCGCAGAACCTGACCTTTGACAATTTCAGGACCATCTTCACCGATCCATCCTGGTACGACGGCTACATCAACTCCATCATCTACGTCCTCATCAACATGGTGTTGTCGGTGGCCATCGCGCTGCCGGCGGCCTATGCGTTCTCGCGCTACCGCTTCCTCGGCGACAAGCACCTGTTCTTCTGGCTGCTGACCAACCGCATGACGCCGCCGGCGGTGTTCCTGCTGCCGTTCTTCCAGCTGTACTCGACCGTCGGGCTGATGGATACCCACGTCGCAGTCGCGCTCGCGCACATGGTGTTCAACGTGCCGCTGGCGGTATGGATCCTGGAAGGCTTCATGTCCGGCGTGCCGAAGGAGATCGACGAGACGGCCTATATCGACGGCTACAGCTTCCCGGCCTTCTTCGTGAAGATCTTCCTGCCGATGATCAAGGCGGGTGTCGGCGTGACGATGTTCTTCTGCTTCATGTTCAGCTGGGTCGAACTGCTGCTGGCGCGAACGCTCACCTCGGTCAACGCCAAGCCGATCGCCGCGACGATGACGCGCACCGTCTCTGCCGCCGGCATGGACTGGGGCGTGCTGGCCGCCGCCGGCGTGCTGACCATCGTGCCGGGCGCGCTGGTGATCTGGTTCGTGCGCCATTACATCGCCAAGGGCTTCGCCATGGGGAGGGTGTGAGATGCAGGAAGCATTCGCCTGGATGGCCTGGACCACGCCGGTTGCCATCTTCTTTACAGCCATCGTGCTGATGCTCATCGCGATGACCGTGCTCGAACTGCGGTCGCCGACCATCATGCGCAAGGGCTTTCTCCCGATTCCGACCACCCGCGGCGACCGGCTGTTCATCGGCCTGCTCAGCGCCGCCTATGTGAACCTGGCATGGACTGGCCTGACCGACCTGACGCAATGGGTCGGCGCGGTCCTGGGCCTCGGGGTGCTCTGGATCGTGATGCGTTGGGGTTAACCAGCGTTGCGGCGGCCGGCACAAGCCTTCCCTGGTGCCGGGCGACCTTCAAGAACGGGGAAGGCATACACGGAAGGTGGGAGATATGAGACTGAAACTGACGGCACTTGCAATGGCGTCCATGCTGGCTTGCGGCGCAAGCTGGGCGGACATGAAGGCGGCTGAACGTTGGGTGGACCAGGAATTCCAGCCCTCGACGCTCAATCGCGCACAGCAGCTGGAGGAAATGAAATGGTTCATCGACGCCGCCGCGAAGCTGCGCGCGCGCGGCGTGAAGGAAATCAACGTGGTGTCGGAAACCATCGATACCCACGTCTATGAATCGAAGACGCTGGCCAAGGCCTTCGAGGAAATCACCGGCATCCGGGTCAAGCACGACCTGATCCAGGAAGGCGACGTGGTCGAGAAGCTGCAGACCTCGATGCAGTCTGGCAAGAGCATCTACGACGGCTGGATCTCCGATTCCGACCTGATCGGCACACATTACCGCTACGGCGCGATCGAGCCGCTGTCGGACTACATCGCGGGAAAGGGCAAGGAATTCACCAATCCTAACCTGGACCTGAAGGACTTCATCGGCCTGTCCTTCACCACCGCCCCGGACGGCAAGGTGTACCAGTTGCCGGACCAGCAGTTCGCCAATCTGTACTGGTTCCGCGCCGACCTGTTCGCCGACAAGGTGTTGCAGGACCGCTTCAAGGCCAAGTACGGGTATGAACTCGGCGTGCCGCTGAACTGGTCGGCCTATGAGGACATCGCCGATTTCTTCACCAACGATGTGAAGGAGATCAACGGCCGGCGCATCTACGGCCACATGGACTATGGCAAGAAGGATCCGTCGCTCGGCTGGCGCTTCACCGATGCCTGGCTGTCGATGGCGGGCGCCGCCGACAAGGGCATTCCGAACGGACTGCCGGTCGACGAATGGGGCATTCGTGTCGCCGACGACAAGTGCACGCCGGTCGGCGCCTCGGTGGCGCGCGGCGGTGCGACTAACTCGCCGGCGGCGGTTTATGCGCTGACCAAGTATGTCGACTGGATGAAGAAGTATGCGCCGCCCGAGGCGATCGGCATGACCTTCTCGGAAGCGGGGCCGGTGCCGGCGCAGGGCCAGATCGCCCAGCAGATCTTCTGGTACACCGCATTCACCGCCAGCATGACCAAGCAGGGCCTGCCGGTCGTGCATCCGGACGGCCGTCCGAAGTGGCGCATGGCCCCCGGGCCGCACGGTCCTTACTGGAAGCAGGGGATGCAGAACGGCTACCAGGACGTCGGCGCCTGGACCTTCTTCAGGTCCACCCCGGACGACCGCAAGGCCGCGGCCTGGCTTTATGCGCAGTTCGTCAACGCGAAGACCACGTCGCTGAAGAAGTCCATCGTCGGCCTCACCTTCGTGCGCGACTCGGACATCAACCATCAATACTTCACCGACAACGCGCACAAGTACGGCGGCCTGGTCGAGTTCTACCGCAGCCCGGCACGCGTGGCCTGGACGCCGACCGGCAACAACGTGCCGGACTATCCGCGCCTGGCCCAACTGTGGTGGAAGAACGTCGCCAACGCCGTGACCGGCGAGCGCACGCCGCAGCAGGCGATGGACACGCTTGCCGAGGAAATGGATCAGGTGATGGCGCGCCTGCAACGCAGCGGCATGAAGAACTGCGCGCCCAAGCTCAATCCGAAGAGCGATCCGGCGAAGTGGCTATCGGATACCGGCGCGCCATGGAAGAAGCTCGACAACGAGAAGCCGAAGGGCCAGACGATCCGTTACGATGTCCTGCTGCAGGCATGGAAGGAAGGGCGGGAGCGTTAATTCCCGCCTCGGAGCGGAGCATCTGATCCGCTCCACGGCGAGCCTTCGCATAAGCAGGCTCGCCGTTGCCTTTTCTAACCAGGCGACTTTGTTGGCGCGCCACGCGTGGCGCCGCCGACAAGTCGCTTCATAATGGCCGAACCAACGATACAAGCAGGAGACGACCGGTCATGAGCAGCTTTATCCTCGCCCTCGATCAGGGCACCACCAGTTCCCGCGCCATCCTATTCGATCGCGCGGGGCGTATGCACGGGATCGCTCAGCAGGAGTTCCGGCAGATTTTTCCCCAGTCGGGCTGGGTCGAGCATGACGCGAACGAGATCTGGAGCAGCCAACTCGCCGTCGCCCGGCAAGTGATGAAGGAAACCGGCGTCACGGCGGCCAGCATCGCGGCCATCGGGATCACGAACCAGCGCGAGACCGTGGTGCTGTGGGATCGCAAGACCGGCGAACCGGTTGCCAACGCGATCGTCTGGCAGGATCACCGCACCGCGGAGCTGTGCGACAGCCTCCGGTCCGACGGCCACGAGCCCTTGTTTCGCGAGAAGACCGGACTGGTGGTCGACGCCTATTTCTCCGGAACCAAGCTCAAGTGGCTGCTCGACCATGTCCCGGGTGCGCGCGAGCGCGCGCGCCGCGGCGAACTGGCTTTCGGAACCGTAGACTCCTGGCTGATCTTCAAGCTCTGCGGCCGGCATGTGATCGACACCAGCAACGCCTCGCGCACGCTGATGTTCAACATCCACACCCTGCGCTGGGACGAGGAGCTGCTCGAATTGCTCGATGTGCCGGCGGACCTGCTGCCGGAAGTCGTGCCCAGCAGCGGCGTGGTCGGGCATGCCGAAGCGGCGTGCTTCGGCGCGGCGATACCCATCGCCGGGATTGCCGGCGACCAGCAGGCGGCCACCTTCGGCCAGGCGTGCCATGGCTGCGGGATGGCCAAGAATACCTACGGCACCGGCTGCTTCATGCTGCTCAACACCGGCAAGCGGGCGATGTCATCCCGCAACAACCTCCTGACCACAATAGGCTGGACCGTAAACGGGGTCACCGAATACATGCTGGAGGGCGCGGTGTTCAATGCCGGCGCCGCCGTGCAATGGCTGCGCGACGGGCTCGGCATCATCCGGGAATCGGCGGAGGTCGAGGCACTTGCCACCAGCGTGCCGGACACCGGCGGGGTGTTTTTCGTGCCGGCTTTTTCAGGGCTGGGCGCGCCGTACTGGGATGCGTATGCGCGCGGCACCCTGGTTGGCATCAGCCGCGGCACCACGCGCGCCCACATCGCGCGCGCCACGCTGGCCGGCATCGCCTACCAGAGCGCGGATGTACTCGAAGCGATGCAGAAGGACGCCGCGATGGAAATGACCGAGCTGCGGGTTGACGGCGGCGCCGCGCGCAACGATCTGCTGATGCAGTTCCAGGCCGATGTGCTGGGGGTGCCGGTGGTGCGGCCGGCCGTGACAGAAACGACGGCCCTCGGCGCGGCCTATCTCGCCGGGCTTGCGGTCGGATTCTGGAGTTCGCAGGATGAGATCGCTGCGCAATGGCAAGTCGAGAGGCGCTTCGAGCCGGCGATGTCGATCGACGAGCGGGCCCAGCGCCTGGCCACATGGCGTCGTGCAGTCGAGCGCGCGCGGGCCTGGGTCGAGTAGGAAATGTGGCGTGGTATCGAACCGACAGCGATACACACGCACACAAATGACTCGCGGGTAAGTTGCTATACTCGCGCCATGCTCAAACAACGCACTGTCAAACAACAAATCAAGACGATCGGGGTCGGGCTGCACTCCGGCACCAAGGTCGAACTGACCCTGCGGCCGGCGCCGCCCGACACGGGCATCGTGTTTCGGCGCGTCGATCTCGATCCTGTCGTCGAACTCCCGGCCAGTGCAATGGGCGTGGGCGACACGCGCATGGCATCAGTGCTGCAAAAGGACGGCGCGCGCGTGTCGACGGTCGAGCATCTGATGTCGGCCTGCGCCGGTCTCGGCATCGACAATCTCCATGTCGACGTCACCGCCGAGGAAATCCCGATCATGGACGGTTCGGCCGCGACCTTCGTGTTCCTGCTGCAGCAAGCCGGCCTGCTCGAACAGGCGGCGCCCAAGCGCTTCATCCGCGTCAAGCGGCCCGTCGAGGTGCGCGAGGGCAGCGGCGCCCAGGAAAAATGGGCGCGCCTGGAGCCTTACAACGGTTTCCGCCTGCGCTTCTTCATCGAGTTCAATCATCCCGCCGTCGATGCCACCGGACAGGTTGCCGAAGTCGATTTCGAGGTGGAGTCCTACGTGAAGGAGATCGCGCGGGCACGCACCTTCGGCTTCATGCAGGACGTGGAAACCCTGCGCGGGATGGGGCTGGCGCGCGGAGGCTCTCTGGAGAACGCAATCGTGATGGATGAGTATCGCGTGCTCAACCCGGACGGGCTGCGCTACGCGAACGAATTCGTGCGGCACAAGATTCTCGACGCGATCGGCGACCTTTACCTGGTTGGCCATCCCTTGCTGGCGAGCTATGTGGCCCACAAGTCGGGACACGCAATGAACAACCAGCTTCTGCGTGCGCTGCTCGCGCAACCGGATGCCTACGAAATCGTGTCCTTCGATTCGATCGAGCAGGCGCCGCGCACCTACGCGCAGCAGGCAGAAGAGGAGTGGGCCTACGCCTGATCCGGTCCGGCGCCCGACCGGATCAACGGTTCGAGCCGCCCGGCCCGTGCCGCTCCAGCAGTGCCCGCAAGGCGCCCTTCAGCGCTTCGTTCCCCTTGGATTTGTCAAGCGAGCTTTCCAGCTCCTGGAATGCTTGCCGGGCTGTCGCCGGCATCACCAGCTGCTTTGGCGGTCTTGTTGGTAAGGAAATGTTTCCGCCTTGCACTTTTAAACGTATTGCGTTAACCTGCCAACCACGTTTTACAAGCCCGTCCTGCAGTCTCGGTAGCTGTTGCTTCAGTTTGGCGGCCCAGGCCGCGCCGGGAACGGCAAGCACCAGTTGACCCCCGTCCAGGTGCAGGACGCGACAGGCACTGAAACCCGTAGGCAGAAGAGACGCGCAGTCCCGATCGAGCGCCGCCAGGCGCTCGGCCACGGATACCAGGGCCGCCATCCGGTCATGAGAACGGAGAAAATCCGCCGCCTCCCGGGTTCCGCGCGTATTGGCGCGCGCACCGCGAACCAGGGAAGACGTTGAGCGAAACGAGGAATTGCGCATGGCGCGCACCTTAACACAGCTCAGCCGGACCGGACGTATCGGAGGAGTTAGATGCAGGTCATACTGTTGCACCACCGTTTCAGCGCCAAGACGGTCACGCTTACCCGCTGGCACCTGACAGCCGCCGCTGCCGGTTTCCTCGTCCTGGTGCTCGGCGCCGCATCGCTACTCTACGCCCTCACGCTGCGCTACGCCGCCCAGCTCGATATTCCCGTCGTGCGCGACGCGCTGGCCAATGCCGCCGTCGGCGATCCCGCCAAGCAGGACCAGTACATCAAGGAAAACCTCGCCGCGATGGCGATCCGCATTGGCGAGATGCAGGCGCAGCTGATGCGCCTGGATGCGCTCGGAGAGCGCGTTCAGGGTTTGGCCGGCGTAAAGCCCCAGGAGTTCAATTTTCGCGAACCGCCGCCCCGGGGCGGCGCCCATCCGAGCGTCGGCGAGCCGCTGAGCATGAGCGAGTTCCAGCAGTCGCTCGATGCGCTTGCGCGCGACGTCGAGTATCGGGCCGACTACATGAACGTGGTCGAATCGACGCTGATGGGATACAAGATCCGCTCGAAGCTGCTGCCGACCGTTCATCCGGTCAACGTTGCCTACAATGCTTCCGGCTTCGGCTGGCGTATCGACCCGTTCACCGGCCGCAGCGCGCGTCACGAAGGCATCGATTTCGCGGCGCCGGCAGGCACGCCCATCGTCGCCGCCGCCGGAGGGGTCGTGATCGCCGCCCACTACCACCCCCAGTACGGCAACATGCTCGACATCGACCACGGCAATGACATTGTCACCCGCTATGCGCATGCATCCCGTCTGCATGCACGTGTCGGCGACATCGTCCGTCGCGGCCAGCGTGTGGCCGATGTCGGTTCCACGGGGCGCTCCACCGGCGCCCATCTGCACTTCGAAGTGCTGGTCAAGGGCGTTCCCCAGAATCCGCACAAATTCCTCTCCGCCGGCGCCGACCAGGCGCGTCTGGCCGCAA
>DATLGF010000048.1:0-5606 GCA_035540575.1 Noviherbaspirillum sp. | reverse complement strand
GGCGGCTACTTCCTCGAGTACAACAACTTCATCCCGGCCGACCCGCTGAAGACGCCGCCGCACATCGCGCCGGTCTGGTACTTCACGCCGTTCTACTCGATCCTGCGCGCGACCACCTCGGCGTTCATGTGGGCGCTGATCGTCGGCGTGATCGGCTACGTGCTGCTGATCGTCCTGACCACCCGCCTGTCGTCGAAGATCAAGATCGCCACGGCCGTGATCGGCCTGGTGACCGTCATCGCGATGCTGGTGTTCGACGCGAAGTTCTGGGGCGTGGTGCTGATGGGCGTGTCCGTGCTTATCCTGGCCGGTCTGCCGTGGCTGGACCGCTCGCCGGTGCGCTCGATCCGCTATCGCCCGAACTGGCACAAGTGGGTCTATGTGGTGTTCGGCATCTCGTTCCTGATCCTCGGCTATCTCGGCGTGCTGCCGCCGACCGAAGGCCGCACCTTGGTGTCGCAGGTGTGCACTTTCATCTACTTCGGCTTCTTCCTGCTGATGCCGTGGTGGAGCGCGATGGGTACCTTCAAGCCGGTCCCCGAGCGCGTGACCTTCCAGCCGCACTAAGCCGCAGAGGAATAGAGAATCATGAAACTGATGAAGAAACTGATTGCGGCCCTGGCTTTCGTGCCGATGCTCGCGATTGCGGCCGAAGCGACCTTCCCGCTCGATACGGCACCGCGTCGCACCACGGACATGGCGGCGCTGCAGAACGGCGCCAAGCTGTTTGTGAACTACTGCCTGAACTGCCACTCGGCGTCCGCGATGCGCTACAACCTGCTGTTTACGTCCGACAAGGTCGGTGACCTGATGACCATCGCGATGTCGCGCCGCGACGCCGCCACCTGGTTCGGCGCCGCACCACCGGATCTGTCCGTCATCGCCCGCGCGAAGTCGTCGCATGACGGTCCGGGCGCGGACTGGCTGTACACCTATCTGCGCACGTTCTACAAGGACGACACGCGCGAACTGGGCTGGAACAACCTGGTGTTCCCGAACGTCGGCATGCCGCATGCGATGTGGGAACTGCAGGGCATTCGCGAGGCGGTCTTCGAGGAAGTGAAGGATCCGCACAACCCGAATGCGACGATCGAGAAGTTCGTCGGCTTCCGCCAGGTGCGACCCGGCACGATGACCCCGCTCGACTTCGATCACGCCACCGCGGACCTGGTCGCTTACCTGGAGTGGATGGCCGAACCCGCGCAGAACAAGCGCAAGCAGCTCGGTGTGATCGTGCTGTTGTTCCTGTTCGGTTTCTGCGTGCTGACCTGGTTGCTGAACAAGACGTACTGGAAAGACATCAAGTAAAGCACTTGCATTGCCCCCGCGGATCTGCCGGCGCGATGGCTGATCCGCTCGGGGTGTCGCGCTAGTCTCGGGGTGAGCCGTTGCACGTCTCACCCCTTTGTTTCCAAGGAACTGCAAAATGATGGTTCTCTACTCGGGCACGACCTGCCCATTTTCCCAGCGTTGCCGCCTCGTCCTGTTCGAAAAGGGCATGGATTTCGAAATCCGGGATGTTGACCTGTTCAACAAGCCGGAAGACATTTCCGTGATGAACCCCTACGGGCAGGTGCCGATTCTCGTTGAGCGCGACCTGGTGTTGTACGAGTCGAACATCATCAACGAGTACATCGACGAGCGTTTCCCGCATCCGCAACTGATGCCGGCCGATCCGCTGATGCGCGCGCGTGCCCGCCTGATGCTGTTCAACTTTGAAAAGGAGTTGTTCATTCACGTCCACACCTTGGAAAACGACAAGGCCAAGGGCGCGGAAAAACTTCAAGACAAGGCCCGTGCAGAGATTCGCGACCGCCTGACCACGCTTGCTCCGCTGTTCCTGAAGAACAAGTACATGCTTGGCGACGAATTCTCGATGCTCGACGTGGCGATCGCACCGTTGCTCTGGCGCCTGGACCATTACGGCATCGAGTTGTCGAAGACGGCGGCGCCCCTGATGAAGTATGCTGAACGCATTTTCTCCCGTCCCGCATATATCGAAGCCCTGACGCCTTCCGAGAAAGTGATGCGCCGCTGAGGCCGTGTCGCCGCGGCAAGGCGACAAAGCAAACAGCCATGTCCGAGATTCCTACCAAGCCTTACCTGTTGCGCGCCATTTACGAGTGGTGCACCGACAACGGCTACACGCCCTACCTCGCGAGCGCGGTCGACACCCGCACGCAGGTGCCGCGCGAGTTCGTGAAGAATGGCGAAATCGTCCTCAACATCAGCTTCACAGCGACGAGCGGACTGAAGCTCGGCAATGAACTCATCGAGTTTCACGCCCGCTTCGGCGGCGTCTCTCGAGAGATTTCAATCCCGGTCGAGAACGTCGTCGCAATCTACGCCCGTGAGAACGGGCAGGGCATGGCCTTCGAGGTCGCGCGCCGCGAAGGCGAAGGTGAGGAAGCGGCCGAGGAAAAGGCCGGCCCGGCGCTCTCCGCCGTGCCGTCGCCACAGAACGGCGAGGACGCCGATGGGGATGGTGGTCCCGGCGGCAGCGACGATCCGCCGAAGAAGGGCGGGCGTCCGGCGCTTACACGAATCAAATAAAGTGCAGCCGAATCGCGTACAATAGCGAGCTTTCGCCGGCTTAGCTCATCTGGTAGAGCAGTTGATTTGTAATCATCAGGTGGCGGGTTCGAGTCCTGCAGCCGGCACCAAAACAAAAAGCCCATGACCTCGGTCATGGGCTTTTTCATTTGGGCCAAGGCTTGCCGGTCCGAGCCTGCGCTTCAAGGGGTGCCTTGCATGCCTGTCCAGCGCGGCGCAAGCGCCTGATCAATGTCGAGCAGATCGAGCACGCGGGCTAGCGAGTGATCGACAAGTTCCTGCACGTTTTGCGGGCGCTGATAGAAGGCAGGCAGCGGCGGAAAGACGATCGCGCCCATCTCGGTGACGGCCGTCATGTTGCGCAGGTGGGCCAGGTTCAGCGGGGTTTCGCGCGCCATCAGCACGAGCCGGCGGCGCTCCTTCAGCATCACGTCCGCGGCGCGCGAGATCAGGTTGTCCGACAGTCCGTGCGCGATGGCGGCCAGCGTCTTCATGGAGCAGGGCGCGACCACCATGCCGTCGCAGCGGAAGGAGCCGCTGGCAATCGCGGCGCCGACTTCGCGCACGCTGTAGACGACGTCGGCCAGCGCCTCGGCCTCCTTGCGGCTCATCCCGGTTTCCTGGTGCAGGCTGAGCACACCGGCATCGGACATCACCAGATGGGTTTCGACACCGCCGAGTTCGCGCAGCACTTCGAGCAGACGCACGCCGTAGACGGCGCCGGTGGCGCCCGTGATGGCGACGATGAGGACCTTGGACGCCATGCGCGTCGCGCGAACCTCGTCAGCCCTTGAGCAGGGTCTGCAGCTCGCCCGACTGGTACATCTCGGTCATGATGTCGCAGCCGCCGACCAATTCGCCGTTCACATACAGCTGCGGGATAGTCGGCCAGTTCGAATATTCCTTGATCCCTTGGCGGACTTCCGGGTCTTCGAGGACATTGACGGTGATGATGTTCTCGACGCCGCAGGCGTTGAGAATCTGCACGGCGCGGCCGGAAAAGCCGCATTGCGGAAACTGGGCGGTGCCTTTCATGAACAGCACGACAGGGTGCTGGGTGACGGTTTCCTTGATCCAGGTTTGGACATCGCTCATGGTGCTGCCTTCAGGTATGGGGGAAAACCCTCATTATAGGGAAAAGGCCGGCCCCGGACCGGCCTGGCTTTCAGGAACGCAGCTTCGCGAACGCTGCCGCCATCGCGCCGGCCGGAGCCGCCTGGCGGCCCTGCTGGTGCTGGGCGAGCCGGCGCGCGTCATTGCGGTCGCCGCGCTGCTCGTTGCGGCTGCCGGGTGCCGGCGCCTTGTCGTCCAGCCGCATCGTCAGCGCAATCCGCCGGCGCTTCTCGTCGACTTCGAGCACCCGGACCTTGACCACCTGGCCGGCTTTCACGACCGTGTGCGGGTCGCGCACGAAGGTGTTCGACAGCGCGGAAATATGCACCAGCCCATCCTGGTGCACGCCGATGTCGACGAAGGCGCCGAATGCGGCGACATTGGTCACCACGCCCTCGAGAATCATGCCCGGCTGCAAATCCTTGATGTCTTCGACGCCATCCTTGAACGTCGCGGTGGTGAACTCCGGCCGCGGATCGCGTCCCGGCTTTTCCAGTTCCTTCAGGATATCGTTGACAGTGGGCACACCGAAGCGCTCGTCCGCATACCTGGCGGGGCTGAGCGACTTCAACAGCTTGCCGTCGCCAATCACGGCCTTCACATCTTTCTTGATGTCGGACAGGATGCGCTCGACCACCGGATAGGATTCCGGGTGCACGGCCGAGGCGTCGAGCGGGTTGTCGCCATTCATGATGCGCAGGAAGCCCGCCGCCTGCTCGAAGGTCTTCTCGCCCAGTCGTGGCACGTCCCGCAGCGCGGCGCGCGAACGGAACATGCCCTTCATGTCGCGGTAATTGACGATGCTTTGCGCGACGCTGGCATTGAGGCCGGACACGCGCGCAAGAAGCGGCGCCGAGGCGGTATTGACGTCCACGCCGACGGCGTTCACGCAATCCTCGACGACCGCATCCAGCGAGCGCGCCAGCTGGGACTGGCTGACATCGTGCTGGTACTGGCCGACGCCGATCGACTTCGGGTCGATCTTCACCAGTTCGGCCAACGGGTCCTGCAGGCGCCGGGCGATCGAGACCGCGCCGCGCAGCGAGACATCGAGCTCCGGCAGTTCGCGCGACGCGAACTCGGACGCGGAGTACACCGACGCGCCCGCCTCGGACACGACGATCTTGGTCAGCTTGAGTTCAGGATGGCGCTTGATGAGCTCCTGCGCCAGCTTGTCGGTCTCGCGCGAGGCGGTGCCGTTGCCGATCGCAACCAGCCCGACTTCATGCTTGCGAGCCAGCAGCGCCAGGGTCTGGATCGAGCCGTCCCAGTCGTTGCGCGGCTGATGCGGAAAGATCGTGGCGGTATCGACCACCTTGCCCGTCGCATCGACGACCGCGACCTTCACGCCGGTGCGCAGGCCCGGATCGAGACCGATGGTCACGCGCGGGCCGGCGGGCGCCGCCAGCAGCAGGTCCTTCAGGTTGCGGGCAAACACGTTGATCGCCTCGGTCTCCGCGCGTTCGCGCAGCGCGGTCATCAGCTCGGTTTCCAGATGCATGAAGATTTTCACGCGCCAGGCCCAGCGCACGGTGTCCGACAGCCACTTGTCGGCAGGGCGGCCCTGGTTGCTGACGCCGAATCGGCTCGCGATGCGGCCCTCGCAGGGGTTGTGCGGCGCGTCCCATTTCGGCTTGTCTTCCTCGCTGTCCAGGCGCAGCGCCACGTTCAACATTTCTTCGCGGCGCCCCCGGAACAAGGCCAGCGCACGGTGGGACGGAATGGCCGAGATCGGTTCCGAGTAGTCGAAGTAGTCGGCATACTTCGCTCCCGCATCCTGCTTGCCGTCGACCACCTTCGATTCGACCACACCGTGCTCGTTCAGATACTCGCGCAAGGCCTGCAGCAGACTGGCGTCCTCCGCGAAGCGCTCCATCAGGATCTGGCGGGCGCCGTCGAGCGCGGCCTTGGCATCCGGCACGCCGGGGTTGTCGCCGTTT
>DATLGF010000047.1:0-5373 GCA_035540575.1 Noviherbaspirillum sp. | reverse complement strand
GCCCCAGATCTGCTGCAGCGGAATGCCGACCGCCAATGCCGCCTGGTGATCGTCGGCCACCGCGCGCAGCGCGCGGCCGATCTTGGTCTTCGAGAAGAACACCGCGAGACTGGCGACCAGCGCCGCGCAGATGGTCGCGGCGATCACGTCGAACTGCGACACCATCAGGTTGTAGTTGTCCATCAGCCACATGATCGGCTGATCCTCGATGCCCAGGTCGAGCCGGCGCACGTTCGCGCCCCAGATCAGCTGCGCCAGACCTTCGATGAAAAAGGTCAGGCCGATGGTGGCCATGAACAACGTAATCTCATGCTGGGCAACCAGCGGCCGCAGCACGATGCGTTCGGTGGCCAGCCCCAGGATCACCATCGCGACCATCGTGAGCGGAATCGCGATCCACAGCGACAGGCCGAAGGTATCGACCAGGCCAACGCAGGTCAGCGCGGCGAAGAACACCATCGCGCCCTGCGCGAAATTGAACACGCCCGAGGCCTTGTAGATCAGCACGAAACCGAGCGCGACCAGCGCGTACATCACGCCGGCGAGCAGGCCGCCGATCAGTACTTCGAGAAAAAAAGCGAAATCCATGATAGGTCCTCAGTGGGCCACGCCAAGATAGGCATTGATCACATCCTGGTTGTTGCGCACCTGATCCGGCGTGCCGTCCCCGATCTTCTTGCCGTAGTCGAGCACGACCACGCGGTCCGAGATGTCCATCACCACGCCCATGTCGTGCTCGATCAGCACGATGGTGGTGCCGAACTGGTCGTTGACGTCGAGGATGAAGCGGCACATGTCCTGCTTTTCTTCCACGTTCATGCCGGCCATGGGCTCGTCCAGCAGCAGGATCTGCGGCTCGGCGGCCAGCGCACGGCCCAGCTCGACGCGCTTTTGCAGGCCATACGGCAGGCGCGAGACCGGTGTCTTGCGGATGTGCTGGATCTCGAGGAAATCGATGATTTCCTCGACCTTCTTGCGGTGCTCGATTTCTTCCTTCTGCGCCGGGCCCCAATACAGCGCCTGCAGCAGGAAGTTGGTCTGCATTTTCAGATTGCGGCCGGTCATGATGTTGTCCAGCACGCTCATGCCCTTGAACAGCGCGATGTTCTGGAAGGTGCGCGCGATGCCGCTCTTGGCAGCCGCGTAGGTGTTCATGTCGCGCCGGTGCTCGCCGCGATAGACGATCTCTCCCTGCTGCGGACGGTAGACGCCGTTGATCACGTTGAGCATTGAACTCTTGCCGGCCCCGTTGGGGCCGATGATGGCGCGAATTTCGTGCTCGCGCACATCGAAGGAAATGTCGGTCAGAGCCTTGACGCCGCCGAAGGACAGCGAGATGTTGCGCAGGTCGAGGATGACTTCGCCGATCTTGCGGTTTGCATTCATGTCAGGCGGCCTTCTTCAGTGGCGGAGTGGAGAACGTCTTCACATCGACGATGCGCAGGTCGGCCGCAACCATGCCCTGGCGGCCGTCTTCGAACTTGACCTGGGTCTCGATGTACTGCGAAGTCTTGCCGGAATAAAGCGCGTCGATCAGCACCTTGTACTTCTCGGAGATGAAGCGGCGGCGCACCTTGCGGGTACGGGTCAGCTCGTCATCGTCCGGATCGAGTTCCTTGTGCAGGACCAGGAAGCGGTGGATCTGGGTGCCCGACATCATCGCTTCGTTCGCAAGGTCGGCATTGACCTTCTCCACGCATTCCGCGATCAGGTCGTAGGTTTCGCGCTTGCCGGCGAGGTCGGTGTAGCCGGAATACGGGATGCCGCGCCGCTCGGCCCAGTTGCCGACCGCTTCCATGTCGATGTTGATGAACGCGCAGACCATTTCGCGCTGGTTGCCGAAGGCGACCGCTTCCTTGATGAACGGGAAGAACTTCAGCTTGTTCTCGATGTAGTTCGGCGCGAACATCTCGCCCGACAGCATCTTGCCGACGTCGGCCGCGCGGTCGATGATCTTCAGGTGGCCTTCCTCGTCGAACACGCCGGCGTCGCCGGTATGGAAGTAGCCCTCCGCGTCGATGACTTCCGCGGTGGCGTCAGGCCGCTTGTAGTACTCCTTGAGCATCGAGGCCGAGCGCACCAGCACTTCACCGTTGTCGGCCAGCTTGACCTCGACGCCCGGCGCCGGCAGACCGACGCTGTCGAACTTGATGTTGCCGTCCGGTTGCAGGCACACATACGCACAGGTTTCGGTGGCGCCGTACAGCTGCTTGAGGTTCACGCCGATCGAGCGGTAGAAGCGGAACAGGTCCGGGCCGATCGCCGCGCCCGCGGTGTAGGCCACGCGCACGCGCGACAGGCCGAGCACGTTCTTCAGCGGGCCGTAGACCAGCAGGCTGCCGAGCATGTAGTTCAGCCGGTCCAGCAGGCCGACCGGCTTGCCGTCCAGGATATCGGAGCCGACGCGGCGCGCGACCTCCATGTAGTAATGGAACAGCTTGCGCTTGATGTAGCCAGCGTCTTCCATGCGGATCATCACGGTGGTCAGCATGTTCTCGAAGACGCGCGGCGGCGCGAAGTAGTAGGTCGGCCCGATCTCGCGCAGGTCGGTCATCACCGTGTCGCCGGACTCCGGGCAATTGACTGTGAAACCGGCCACCAGCGCTTGTGCGAACGAGAACAGGTGGTCGCCCACCCAGGCCATTGGCAGGTAGGACAGGATGTCGTCCCGCTCGGTGAGCTTGTCGAAGCCGACGCCGCCTGTGGCCGCGGCAATGAACGAGGTGTGCGTCTGGCACACGCCCTTCGGCTTGCCGGTGGTGCCCGAGGTGTAGAGCATCACGGCCACGTCGTCCCCGCGTCCGGCGTTGACCTGGCTCATGAAGAAATCCGGGTTGTTGCGCTCGAGTTCGCGCCCGAGTTCCTGCACCTTCTCGAACGACGACAGTTCCGGCTGCGTGTAGTGGCGCATGCCGCGCGCGTCGTCGTAGATGATGTGGGAGATCAGCGCCGCGTCGCCGAGGTCCTGCTTGATCTCAAGCAGCTTGTCCACCTGTTCCTGGTCTTCGGCCACCGCGAATTCGATGCCGGCGTCGCCGAGCACGTAGGCCATGTCGGCTGCCGGCGCGTCCTGGTAAAGCGGCACCGCGACGCCGCCCAGGCACTGGGCGGCCGCCATCGCCCAGTACAGGCGCGGACGGTTGTCGCCGATGATCGCGAGATTCATCCCGCGCTTGAAGCCCATGGCCGCCAGCCCGCAGGCAAGCGCACGCACTTCGTCGGCGACTTCTTTCCAGGTCGAGGTTTGCCAGATGCCAAGGTCCTTCTCGCGGAAGGCCGGCCTGTCGGGGCGCATTTGCGCGTGCTGCAGCAGCAGGCGGGGGAAGGTCGCTTCTGCGTCGCCCGCCGTCGGTCTCGTGTTTGCCATTCGTCCCACTCTCTGTGAATTGGTGAATGTTTTTCCGCGGAGAGCGCGCGCAGGGGCGGGCAAGCGAGAGCCTTGCGCACGGTAGTGCCGCGGCAATCGACTAGGGCTTACAATGTCTCCGTCATTCTTATAGTTGTCAGCATACTAGACAGCGCGCACCTGCGATGCTGTCGTTTCGCCGACAATCCATAAAAAAATCATTACTATCGGTGTTGCAAAGCACAATGAGCGGAGACAAGCCAGCCAGCAAACTTCCTTTCAAGGAGGCGCTGCGGCAAACGATCTGGGCCAAGGTCCTCACACCCGAGCAGATGGCGCGCGTGGAGGCCGACACGGTCGAGCAGTTCGTACCCAAGGGCGCATACGTGTGCCGCAAGGGCGAGATGGTCGATGCATGGATCGGCGTGATCGAAGGGCTGGTGAAGATGAACAACCTTTCCCGCGAAGGCAAGTCGGTGACGTTTACCGGCCTGTCCGCCGGCGGCTGGTTCGGTGAAGGCACGCTGCTCAAGCAGGAGGCGCGCAAGTACGACGTGACCGCGCTGCGCGACAGCCGCATCGCGCGCATGCCGGCGCGTACCTTCAACTGGCTGCTCGACAGCAGCCTGCCTTTTACCCGGTTCCTGTTGATGCAACTCAACGAGCGCCTCGGCCAGTTCATCGGGCTGGTAGAGTTCGACCGCATGCTCGATGTCGATGCCCGCGTCGCCCGCTGCCTCGCGCAGATGTTCAACGCCACGCTGTACCCGGGGACCGAAACCCTGCTGCAGATCTCTCAGGAAGAGATCGGCTACCTTTCCGGCGCTTCACGCCAGCGCGCGAACCAGGCCTTGCAGCTGCTGGAGAAAGAAGGTCTGCTGAAGGTCGATTACGGCGGCATCCAGATTCTCGATATCGAGGGCCTGCGCCGCTTCGGAGCTTAATTCTTTTCCCTGCTGCATGGATGCATTCCTGAACGCCTTGCGCGCCGAGCTGCCCTCGTTCTGGGCGGCGCAGGTGCTGGCCACCAACCTGATCGTCATTCTCAACCTGCTCGGGGCCCTGTTGCTGGGCCTGCTGGTCGGCTACGAGCGCTCGTACCGCGGGCGCGCGGCGGGCATGCGCACCTACGGGCTGGTCTGCATGGCCTCGGCCGCGCTGACGGTGGTCGGCGGCTACCCGGGCGAATGGTTCGGCGGCCAGACCGTGCTCGGCATCGGCGCCGATCCGACCCGCATCATCCAGGGCATCGTCACCGGCGTCGGCTTTCTCGGCGCCGGGGTCATCATGAAGGAAGGCTTCAACATCAGCGGGCTGACCACCGCCGCCTCGATCTGGGCCGCGTCGGTGATCGGCGTGCTGGTCGGCGTGGGCTTCTATCTGGCGGCCATCGTGCTGGCGCTGACGGCTGCGATCTGCATGATCTGGGTGCCGAAGGTCGCCGGCCATCTGCCGTCGCGCCAGACCATTGCGATCACGCTGCGTTTCAAGGAAGGTTTCACCCCGAGCGAACAGGCGTTGTCGCAGTCGGCGCTGGCGCGCGGCTACGAGATCGCGCCGGGGTCGATCTCGATCGCGCTGGCCGAAGGCAAGGTCAAGTGGAATTTCGTCGCGGTGGCTTTCGACCGGAACGCCGGCGCTCCAATCAGCGATCTCGCGCGCGAGCTGTCCGAGGTCGAGGGGGTCGAGGGCTTTCACCTGTCCCCGGCGCGCAACTGAGCGACAGCCCGGCACGTACGCCGGGACGACGTCCCGGCATCACCCGGCCACACCATCACCCCTGCGGACCAATCTCCGGATATTCATCGCGGGTGCCGCTTATGCTGGCCTGCAGCCGCTGCTGGAGGGCCTCGATCAGGCGCTGGCTGAAGGCGGGGACGTCGTCCGGCTTGCGGCTGGTGATCAGATTGCCGTCCACCACCACTTCCTGATCGACCCAATTCGCGCCTACCTGGCGCATGTCGGATTCGATTTCAGGCCAGCTCGTCATCGTGCGCCCTTCCAGCAGGCCGGCCGAGGCCAACAGG
>DATLGF010000046.1:0-4106 GCA_035540575.1 Noviherbaspirillum sp. | reverse complement strand
ATGACGGGCAGCGCGTGCGCATTCTCGACCCGGCCCGGCAGCAAGCGCCGGCGTCATGAGCGGGCAGCCGGATCCGGGCGCGGCCCGCGAGCCGAGCGAGGCCGTGCGCAAGGCCTCGACGCTGGCGCGCTTCTTTTTCCTGAAGACCACGTTCGGCATCCTGCTGGCGGTGACGCTGGTGGTTGGCGGGCTGTTTTCCTACAACCTGCTGGTCAAGGAGGCCTTGCCTGACCTGGACATTCCGCAGGCGATGATCACCACTTCCTGGCCCGGCGCCGATCCGCAAACGATGGAGCGCCAGGTCACCGACGTGATCGAGGATGAGCTGGCCACGCTGCAAGGGGTGCGGTCGATCAACAGCGCTTCCTTCGACTCGTTTTCCATCATCTCCGTCGAGTTCCAGGCCGGCGTGAATTCCGTCGATGCGATGGCGCGGCTGCGCGCGGCGGTCAGCGACGCCGAGGCGGATTTGCCGGCGGAAGCGGAGCGGCCGGCGATCAATCAGCTGTCGGTGGACGACCGCCCCATCCTCACGCTCGCGCTGTACGGCGACGCCGACGCGGCCACGCTGAGCGCGCTCGTCCGCAGCATCCGCGACCGGCTGGAGCGCATCACAGGCGTCAACGAGGTCGATCTCGGCGGCGCGCGCGAGGAAATCGTGCAGATACTGCTGCAACCGGAGCGGCTGCTGGCGCTGGCGCTCTCCCCCACCCAGATCCGCAGCGCGATCCAGCAGGCCAACATCGAGCAGCCGTTCGGCGAGATCCAGAGCCCGGACATCGGCGCCGTGGTGCGGCTGGAAGGCCGCTTCCGCGACCTCGACGACCTGCGCGCGCTGCCGGTGGCCACACTGGGCCAGGGCGCTGCCGCGCGCACGGTGCGGCTGGACGAGGTCGCCACCGTCCAGCGCACGCTGGAAGCGGATCAGACCCGCGCCTTCTTCAGCACCGGTGGCCAGCCCTACCGACCATCGACCGAGGTTTCCGTCAGGAAGACGCCCGGGGCCGACACGGTGCTGCTGGTCGAACAGATCTTTGCGACGCTGTCCGAGATGCAGCAGGCGCCGGAGTGGCCGCAGGGCGTGGCCTTTGCCGCCGTACAGGACGACGCCGACCAGATCTGGTCCTCGTTGAGCGATGTGTTCGTCAACGGACTGCAGGCAATGCTGGTGGTGTTCGCCGTGCTCTTTCTCGCCATTTCCTGGCGCGAGGGGGTGATCGCCGGCCTGTCGATTCCCGTGACTTTCGCTGGCGTGCTGCTGGCGATCCTGCTGTTTGGCTATTCGCTGAACGAACTGGTCATCATCGGCATGGTGATCGCGCTCGGCCTGATCATCGACGTCTTCATCATCATGGTGGAAGGCCTGCACGAGGACATCTACCTGAACAGGCGCAGCTTCGGGGAATCGGTGCTGGCGACGGTGGACCGCTACGCGGTCCCCGCCCTGGCGGGACAGCTGACCACGGTGCTGGCGCTGGCCCCGTTGATGGCAATCGGCGGCATCGCCGGGGAGTTCATCCGCGTGCTGCCGGTCACGACCATCACCTGTTTGGTGCTGGCCTTCGTCGTCGCGCTGCTGGCCACGCTGCCGCTGTCGCGCTTCTTGCTCGGCAGGGTGAAGGTCCCCGAAGGCGAGCAGGCGCACAGCCGCGCGGACCGGGTCACGGTACGGGCGATGGACTGGCTCGAGGCCTGGAACAGCCGCCACGTGCTGTCCAGCCGCGCTCGTGCATGGTTGTGGGTGATCGGTGCGGTGCTGGTCTTCGCCATTTCGCTGTTCGCAATCGCGCAGAGCCGCGTGGAACTCTACCCGGCGCAGGACGGGCCGCGGCTGGGCATCAACATCGAACTGCCCCCGACCACGCAGCTCGCGGTGTCGCAGCAGGTGGCCGACCAGGCCGGCGAAATATTGCGCAACAAACCGTATCTGGAAAGCACGATCAAGCTGGTCGGGCGCAAGAGCCCGTTTACGGCCGGGTCGCCCGCGGATGCGCTGCAGCCGACCGAGGCGGAAAACTTCATCGGCTTTTCCGCGATCTTCGTCGACCGCGACCTGCGCGACGCCCCGTCGTACGAGCTGGCCGATGTCCTGCGCGACGAAATCGCCGCCTATCTCGAACGCAACGTCGCCGGCGCGACACTGCAGGTGGTGGCCGAGGCGGGCGGCCCCTCGCCCGGAGACCCGATCGAGATCCAGATCATCGGCCCGGACATGGATACGCTGCGCGCGCTGTCCCAGCAGGTACAGAACCTGCTGCGCAATACCGCGGGGGCCTTCAATGTGCGCGACAACCTCGGCGCGCTGAACCCGGAGGTGGCGCTGCGCCCGAACCGCGAGGCGCTGGAGTTCTTCGGCATCAGCCACGCCGAGCTGGCGGCACAGATCCGCATCGCGATGAGCAATGACGTGATCGGCACCTTTACCGTTGCCGGCGGCGGCGATGACATCGACATCCGGCTCGGCACCGAGTGGGCGACCCGACCGGGCGAAGCGGGCGGGCCCGGCAGCATCGAGGAGATCGCACTGGTGCGCGCGTACACGCCGGCCGGCGAATCGGTGTCGCTGTTCCAGCTGGTGCGGCCGCTGCAATCCGAGGGCGCCGTCGCGATCGCGCACCGGGACGGCGAACGTGCGCTGACCGTGCTTGCACGCAACCAGGACCGGACCGTGGGCGAGATCATGGCCGATGTCGAGCCGGCGTTGCGCCAGATGCAGGCGGGCTGGCCGCCCGGCTACAGCTTCGCGATCCGCGGCGAAGCCGAGGAAGCCGAGGAGACCTTCGGCGCCGCCGGGATTGCGCTGGTAGTCGCGATCATCCTCGTGATGGGGGTGCTGGTCATCGTGTTCGACAGCTTCCGCCAGTCCTTCATCATCCTCGCGACCATGCCGCTGGCGCTGATCGGCACCTTCCTCGGCTTCTTCCTGTTTGGAATTTCGTTCTCGTTCTTCGCGATGGTGGGCGTAATCTCGCTGGTCGGCATCGTGGTCAACAACGGCATCGTGATGGTCGACACGATGAACCGCACGCTCAGGCAAGGCGTGACGATCGCCGAAGCGGCGGCGGCGGGCTCGGCGCGCCGGCTGCGGCCTGTGCTGACGACCTCAGTCACCACCATCGTCGGCCTGATCCCGCTTGCGGTCGGCAGCCCGATGTACCGGCCATTGACCCTCGTCATCATCTTCGGGCTGGTGTCGGCCACGGTGCTCTCGCTGTTCGTGGTGCCTGCACTGTACCTGCTGCTGACGCCGGAAAAACATCGCCATGAGGAGTCGCTCGATTGAAGCGCACCGATGATTCAGCTCCGTGCACCGCGCTGTTCCGCTGGCTGGCCACGCTCGCGGCCATGCTGGTCGCGCTCGCGCTGCTGCCGCCGCCAACCCATGCCCAGCTGCCGGGCTTCCCGGCTGCGACCGACGCGCAGGCGCAGGACGAGGCCGCGCCGGATCAGCCGGAGCCGATCCCGCTGCTCGAGATTCCGACGCAGGCGGCCGCCGATCTGGCCGAGGCGCGACGGCGCCAGGCGCGCCCGTGGATCAAGGACGCGATCGGCCTGGGCGCGTCGCGCCTGCCGCGGCTGGAGGCCGCCTTGCACGGCCAGCGCCAGGGGCTGGAAGCGGATTTTCCGGCATTTCAGCTCGAAGACCTGCAGCGGCGCGAGGAACGCCTGCGCGAACTCGAGCAGCAACTGGTGCCGGTACGCAGGGATCTGGCTGCGGCGGCCTTGCAGCTGGAACGTGACCTGCGTGACCTGGCCCGGCTTTCCGCGCGATGGGCACAGACGCTCGAACAGGCCGAGCCGGACATGCCGCCCGACCTGCTCGCACGGGTACGCGAAACCGTCGCTGCCGTCCAGGCAGCCCACAGGAACCTGCAGGACGAGCAGGCGCTGGTCCTGTCCCTGCAGAGCCGGATGGCCGACCTCGCCACCGCGATCGACGAGTTGCGCGAGCAGTACGCAACAGCCGGCGGACAGGCGATCCGCCGGCTGTTCCGGCGCGACAGTGCGCCGCTGTGGAGCAGGGAATTCTGGCTGGCATCGGTCGCCAGCTTTGCACCAGAAGCGAACCGCCATTTCCGCGAAGAGCACCAACGGCTGAGCCTCTA